>NZ_JBICZB010000025.1:0-106728 GCF_043201815.1 Kitasatospora sp. NPDC048296 | reverse complement strand
CTCCGACGCCAGCAGGCATGCGCCGAGCGGCCGACGACCGATCCCGCCGATCACGACCGCTCGGCCGCTTGCCGGTTACTGAGACACGCTCCTAGCCCGGGGGTCTTCGGCCGGCCCACCGTTTTTCCGCCGCTCACCGGCTCGTCACCGCCCGCTCCACTGCCCTTCCACCTCCTCCGCACCGCCCTCTCCGCTCTCCCGTTCACCGCCGAACGGGCTGGTCACAGCAGTGCTCCGGAGGCCGTAGCCTGTGGTGATCGTTTCGGGACAGGTGGAGGGATGTCGTCATGGTGGCTGCTCCGGCGCTCGCCGAGTTGCGCGAGGTGTGCCAGCCGCAGGCCAAGCTGCAGAGCCGCAACGGTGAGCACTGGGCGGGCCGGCTGTACATGCGGGCCGTCTCGCTGCGCACCACCCGGCAGCTGGTGCGGACCTCGGTCTCGCCGAACACCCTGACCTGGGTGATGGTGGTGTGCGGGGTCGGCGGCGGCGCGGCCCTGCTGATCCCGGGCCTGACCGGCGCGGTGCTGGCGGCGGTGCTGTTCCAGCTGTTCCTGCTGTTCGACTGCGTGGACGGTGAAGTGGCGCGCTGGAAGCGCCAGTTCAGCATGGCCGGGGTGTACGTGGACCGGCTCGGCGCCTACCTGGCGGACGCCGCGCTGATGATCGGCGCCGGCGTCCGGGCGGCGCGCGGCGGCTCGGAGCTGTGGGTGTCGGCGGGCCTGGCGGCCGCGCTGGGCGTGGTGCTGCTGAAGGCCTCGACGGACCTGGTGGACGTGGCCCGCGCCCGCAGCGGTCAGCCGCCGGCGGACGAGGAGTCCACCCAGCCGCGCTCCCAGGGCATCGCGACGGCCCGTCGGTTCGCCTCGATCTTCAAGATCCACCGGGTGACGAACGGCATCGAGGCCTCCCTGGTGCTGCTGGCGGCGGCCGCGGTGGACGCCGGGCTCGGCCACCTGGACGCGACCCGGGCGACGCTCGCCGGGATCACGGTGATCACCTGGGGGATGGTGGTGGCGCACCTGGCGTCGATCCTGTCCTCCTCGCGGCTGCGCTGACCCCGTACGGCGGCTGCCCCTCGTACAACCACCGGTCCCCGTACGGCCCCTGGCCCCCGTACGGGCTCCGGCCCCCCGCACGACCGCCGGCCCCCGGACCGCCCGCGGGCTGAGGCGCCACTCCCCCACCCGGGGGAGGGTGCCGGCCCAAGCCCGCCGGCGGGCGGACGCGGCGGGGACGGTGACGGCGGGAGGGTGGACGCATGACAACGCCCCCGCCCACCACCGCCGTCCCCGCCCCGCCCCGCTGGGCCGTCCACGCCTCGCACGTCGCCGCGGCCACCGCCCTGCCGGCCGGGCTGTGGCGGCTGGGGCTGGTCGCGGGCTGGCACGGCGGCTACACCGACGCGGGCTACCACGCGGTGGGCTTCACCGGCTGGGACGCGGTGTGGCCGGTCACCCTGAGCGTGCTCACCGAGGCGCTGGCCCTGCTCACCCTCGGCCTGGTCCGGCCGTGGGGCACGGTGCCACCGCGCTGGATCCCGTTCCTCGGCGGGCGCCCGGTCAACCCGCGCGCCGTCGTCATCGCGGCCTCGCTGGGCGCCGCCGGGCTGGTGCTGCTCTGGACGCCCTTCCTCGCCTGGTGGGCGACGCCGCACCCGAACATGACCCCGCGCGGGCACCTGCTGGTCGGCTTCCTCTACCTGCCGGCGGTCGCCTGGGGGCCGCTGCTGGCGGCTGTCACCGTCTCGTACCACCGCCGGCACCGCACGGCCGACGCCGGGTCCTAGACCACTTCGGCCGCCTCGTTGCGGGCGAGCGCGGCGAGGACGGTGTCGAGCAGGCCGGGGAAGCGCCGCTCCAGGTCGACCGTACGCAGGGCGGAGAACCGGCGGTTGGCCTCCTCGCGCTGGGTGATCACACCGGACTCCCGCAGCACCTTGAAGTGGTGGCTGAGGGTGGACGGCGCGACGTCCACCGGGAAGGTGCCGCAGGCCCGTTCCGGTTCGGTGCGCAGCACGCGGACGATGGTCATCCGGGTGGGGTCGGAGAGCGCGTGCAGGACGTCGTACAGGTCGATCTCCTCGGTCGCGGGGTGCGCGAGCGCCGGTCGGCGGCGGGTGCTGCGGGGCATGGACGACCTCCCTGATCTGCGATGTTCGACAACCATCAAAACAGCGTGGTAGCAATGGCTCACGGCAATTTCGTCGTTCGTCGAACATCGTAGTCGAGGGGGACACGACCATGCGCGCACTGGTGATGACCGCACCCGGTGGAGCCGAGAACTCCGAGGTCCAGGAGTTGGAGGCACCGCACCCCGGCCCCGGCCAGGTGGCGATCGACGTCGCCTGGGCCGGACTGAACTTCGTGGACGTGATGGCCCGCCGCGGCGACGGCGGCTACACCGCCGAGTGGCCGCACCTGCCGGGCAAGGAGGTGGCCGGTACGGTCCGGGAACTCGGCGAGGGCGTCACCGGACTGGCCGTGGGCGACCGGGTGGTGGCCGCGCCGGTCGGCGGCGGGCTGGCCGAGGTCGTCGTCGCGGAGGCCGTCCTGACCGTCCCGGTCCCGGACGGACTGGCGCTCAGCGTCGCCGCGGCCGCCCCGCTGGGCCTCGCCACCGCCGTCCTGCTGCTGACCGACGCGGGCCGGCTGACCGCCGGGGACAACGTCCTGGTCCACTCGGCCGGCGGCGGCATCGGCAGCGCGATCGCCCAGCTGGTCCCGCTGCTCGGCGGCGGGGGCACGCTGATCGGCACGGTCGGCCGTCCGGAGAAGGCCGCGGCCGCGGTCGAGCTGGGCTACGACCACGCCTTCGCCCGCGACGAGAAGCTCGCCGACGCCGTCCGCGCCGCGACCGACGGCCGGGGCGTCGACCTGGTGCTCGACCCGCTTGGCACCGCCGCGCTGGAGCTCGACCTGGACGTCACCGCACCCGGCGGCCGAATCGTCCTGTTCGGCAACGCCGGCGGCGGCACCGTCAGCGACCTGCCCCCGCTCGGGCTCCTGATGGGCGGCAACCTCTCCATCACCGGCTTCAGTCACCGCGCCTTCGCCGCCACCGCCCCCGAGCACCTCGCCCGCGCCATCCGCACCACCCTCGACCTGCAGGCGAACAGCGGCCTGACCATCCCGCTCACCGAACTGCCCGGCCTGGAGGCCGTCCCGGCCGCGCACGACGCGATGCAGGAGGGGCGGGCGACCGGCAAGTACGTGGTGCGCGTGGCGGGTTGAGCGGGCCGCCCGCACCGGAAGTCGGCCGGATCGACTTCCCGTACGGGGCGGTCGGCGGACTCAGACGGTGAAGGTCGCCCCCGGGTCGGCGGACTCGACCGGCCCCGCGAAGTGGGCCGCGGCGCGGGTGACCGCCCGTTCGGGGGTCACGGCCCGGCCGACGTGGGTGACGACCAGGCGGCGCGCGGCAGCCGCGGTGGCGGTCGCGCCGGCCTGCTCGGGGGTGTGGTGCGCCGGGTCGTCGCCCTCCGCCTCGCAGAGCAACAGGTCGCAGTCCGCGGCCAGTTCGGTGAGCGCGACGCACGGCGCGGTGTCGCCGGAGTAGACCAGCGAGCGGCCGCCGGCCTCCACCCGGAGCGCGAAGGCCGGCATGCCGTGCTCCACCGCCCGGCTGGTCAGCGCCATCGAGCCGACCGCCACCCGGTGCCCGTCGGACAACTCCGTGACGGCGAAGGCTGATTCGACCGGACTGCGCTGCGCCGAGTTGGTCAGGAAGTCCGCCAGCCGGTCGGCGGTGCCGGGCGGGCCGTAGAGCGGGATCGGCGCGGCGAGCCGGATGTCGGCGTACAGGGCACCGTAGTAGGCGGTGAGCAGGTCGGCGCAGTGGTCGGCGTGCAGGTGCGAGATCCAGATCGCGTCCAGCTCGTCCAGCCTCACGTACCGCTGGAGCGGCCCGAGGGTGCCGGTGCCGGCGTCCACCCACACCCGGGTGGCCCCGCCGGAGACCAGGTAGCCGGAGCAGGGATTGTCGGCGCTCGGGTAGGGCGTGGCGCTTCCCAGCACGGTGAGCCGGAGTCGGTCGTCGGACATCGGGCGAGCCTAGCCGTCGGGCGGCCTCGGCGACGAGCCCGTCGAAGGAGCGCCGGCGGCGGCAGGCGGCGGGATCGGCGGTTTCCACGGCGAGTTGGCGAAGGCGTGGGCTCGCCGGCCGGCGCCCCTTCAGGACGGCGTCCTTGCACGGCGGCGTCCTTGCACGGCGGCGGCCGGATCGTCCGGGGCATAGTCCGGGCCCGCCAGGTGTTCGGAGCCGGCATGACCAAGATTCTGGTGATCGGCGCAAACGGCAGTGTGGGCACGCATGTTGTGGCCGCGCTGGCCGAAGGCGGGCACGAGGTACGGGCGTTGGTGCGGGACGCCGCCAAGGCCGCGCTGCCCGCGGGGGTGGAGGCCGTGCGGGGTGATCTGGCGGCGCCGGAGAGCCTGGTGGGCGCTCTGAGCGGCGGAGTGGAGAGCGTCTACCTGATGTGGCCCGGGATTCCGGTGCAGCCGCGGGTGGTGGAGCTGATCGCCCGGCACGCCGAGCGGGTCGTGTACCTGTCGACGGATGTGGCCGACCTCGCGGACGACGAGCCGGCGGTGATCTTCCACCAGGAGATCGAGCGGCTGATCCGCCGATCCGGCCTCGGCTGGACCTTCGTGCGGGCGATCGACTTCGCGGGCAACATGCTCGGCTGGGCCGACCAGGTGCGGCAGGGCGTCGTCCGCTGGCCGTACGGCGAGGCGCGCCGCTCGCTGATCCACGAGCGGGACATCGCGGACGTGGCGGTGGCGGCGCTCACCGAGGACGGGCACGACGGCGGCAAGTACGTGGTCACCGGGCCCGAGTCGATCTCCCACGCCGAGCTGGCGCGGATCATCGGCGAGGAGACCGGCACCGGGGTGCGATGGGACGAACTCGCGCCCGAGACGGCCCGTGAGCAGCTGACGGCGGCTTGGGGGAACGCGGCGTTCGTGGACTCCCGGCTGCGGGCGTGGGAGGCGTTCACGCGCGAGCCGGAGCGGGTGACGGACACCGTGCAGCAGGTGCTCGGGCGCCCGGCGCGCAGCTTCCGCTCGTGGGTGCGCGACCACGTGGAGGACTTCCGCTAGCCGCCCGCCCCGGCCGGCCCGTCACGCCCACTCCGGCCGGGCCCCTCACGCCGCGGTGGTCAACCCCGGAGGACTGCCAGCTCGATCTCCCGGCGCGTCTCGTCGCCCGGCACCGGCACCGACACGCCGGAGTGCTTGAAGCCGGCCCGCAGGTACATCGCCTGGGCACGGGCGTTGTCCTCGTGGACGAACAGCCGCACCCGCTCGATCCGGGGCTCGGTGAGCGACCAGGACCACTCCTGGCCGGCCCGGATGAGCTCATGCGCCAGACCGGTGCCGCGCGCCTCGGGGCGCACGTAGAAGCCGACCAGGTGGGTCTGGGGGACCTCGATGACGTCGCCGCCGAGGGCCCCCGCCCCGCCGGGCTGCTCGACCAGCACGGTGATGCTGCCCAGCCAGCGGCCGCCCTCGGCCTCCGCGACGATCTGCCGCACGGAGTCGCCCTCGGCCGCGCCCCGGGTGCGGCCCTGCCAGAACTCGTCGGGCTGGGCGGCGGCGTTCTCGTAGGTGTCGAGGAAGGCGACGTTCGCGACCGGATCCCGCAGGGCGTCCAGTCGGATCTCCTTGACCCGCTCCCACTCCTCGGTCCGTACGCGTCTGATGATGGTGCTCATCGCACGATGATCACCAGTGCCGACTGCCCTGGCAACCCCCTTTTGCGGCCGCCGACATGTGCTCCCTCCCCTGACACGGCAGCGGTCCTCGCCCGGTCGCCCGGTCGCCCGGTCGGCCGGCGGCGGGCCGACCGGGCGAGGACCGCAGACCCCCGCCGGGGGCGGCTCTCCCCGGTTCGGCGCACGGGCTCTGAGCTGCTAGTATTTATCTCATCGCGAGGGAGATGATTCCTCGTCAGGCGTCAGCGGTGCTACCAGAGCACGTCCTACTTTCAGTAGGAAGAGTCCGTGCAACCCGGGCCTGGCGCTCCACTGTCGGACGGGGTCCGGTGCCTTCACAGGCGCCGGACCCCGTCCGCGTTTCCGCTCACCCGCTTCGCTGCCACCGCCCGCGGAGCCGCCTGCGCCCCCGATCGGGCCGGCCGCCGCCGGAGGGCACCGCGACACCCTCCGGCACCGGTGTCGGAGGATCAGGCGGCCGGCAGGGCCTTCCAGTCCTGCCAGGAGATGTCGCGGCCCAGGTAGCGCGGCTTCCGGAACGGCCAGTCGGCGGCGATCCACTGTGGCACCAGGGCGTCCAGCGCCTGCTCCACCTCGCCGTCGACCAGCTCGTCCACCACCCACCAGGAGACCTCGCCGTCGGCGCCGGTCCGCTCCGGCGGGTCGATGTAGACGCAGCCGAGGATCGCCATCTCGGCGCGGTCGAGCAGGACGTAGTTGAAGGACTGGTGGGCGGCTGTCTCCCGCTCGTGCCGCGCCAGGTCGATCCGGTTCCCCTCGAAGGTCATCGTCTCGGCCGGCCAGCCCCAGACCGGGCCGAAGATGCCCCACAGGCGCTCGCGTGAGCCCATCACGGCCGGATAGTCGAGGGCGGCGTCGGCCTCCGCGATCGGCCTCAGGTGGTACTCGTCGCCGAGCAGGGGGACGTGGACGGGGTGGACGAAGTCATCGGGCAGCCAGGTCATGGCGCCGAGGCTAACCAACATCGGTGCTGCGGGCACTCGGCATTTTCTCGGTCCGGGCGGCCGGGTGCCCCGGCGGTCCGCGGGACCGGCGGGGGACGAGGGAGCCGGTCGAGTTCCCCGGGTTCATCCGTCGACGAACTGGCATGCGTGGCGGCGGCCCGGGCCCTCGACTCGGAGGACTAGGACCAGCGCCCGATGGTACCGGGCCGGGTGATCCCTAGGCTCGCTGCGATCGCCGATCCCAGACCCGCCCCCACCCCCACCTCAGAAAGTACGACCATGCCGGCTGACGCCACCGCTCACATCCGCATCGCCCGCCCCTCGCGTGACCTCCGCGCGGCGGAGGACTTCTGGGTCTCGGGGCTCGGGCTCGACGTCCTGTACCGGCACGAGACGGACGGCACCCCCGGCGAGCACTCGCTCCTCATGACCGGTTGGCCCGATGCCGCCTGGCACCTGGAGCTGGTCCACGACCCCGCTGCCCCGCTGGAGCCGCGGCCGACCGCCGAGGACCTGCTGGTCGTCTACCTGGGCGAGCCGGTGCCGGACGCGCTGGTCGAGCGGCTGGAGCAGCACGGCGGGAAGCGGGTGCCGGCCCACAACCCCTACTGGGACACCTGGGGCGTGACCGTTCAGGACCCGGACGGCTATCTGCTGGTGCTGTCCACCCGCTCCTGGTCCACCGTGTAGGCCCT
The DNA here is from genome assembly GCF_043201815.1 of Kitasatospora sp. NPDC048296. Classification (NCBI taxonomy): domain Bacteria; kingdom Bacillati; phylum Actinomycetota; class Actinomycetes; order Kitasatosporales; family Streptomycetaceae; genus Kitasatospora; species Kitasatospora sp. NPDC048296. Next base: position 99,355 of record NZ_JBICZB010000025.1, on the reverse strand, counting down.
CTCCGGGCGCGACAGAGCCGCCGATCCGACGATACGAAATCCGTAAATCCAGAACATGGCCTGATCCCATCGCCTCCGAACGAATCTTGCGGAAGGCGGTTTTCCGCCGCCGATGGCAGGGGTAGTGCCAGGACGTTCGCACTCCGACGATTCCCATGTCCGATGCGGAGGCGAATCTTTGAGATTTTTACGGAAGGGATTTCGCATGAACAGGATCGTCCGCAGCGCCCTCACGACCGTCGTCGCCGCAGGCGCGCTCACCGCCGCCGTCGCCCCCGTGGCCATGGCCGCCGAGCAGACCCGGTCGGTGGCCGGGGTCCAGGCCCAGGTCCGTAACCCGAAGACGGTCAAGGCCGACGCGTACAACCAGGCCCGCAGCATCCTGGCCAACGCCGGCAGCCAGACCGCCGCCAAGTCCCACCCGATCCACGGCAAGAACGATGTCCCGGTTTCCTACGGCACCAGCCTGCTCGCCTCCGCGCGCGACGAGTTCCGGACCGCGGACAAGAACCTGCCGCCGAAGGACAAGAAGTCCGACATGTCGATCGCGCACTACAACGCCATCCACAGCGCGGCCAAGACCATGGGCATCGACACCTGGTGACGGACCCGGCCTGACGACAACCCCGGTCTCCTCCGGACGGGGCCCGGCTCTCCTCCGGAAGACGGAGAGCCGGGCCCTTCGTCCGGAGGAGGACCGCCGGCAGCCGCCGATGCGAGCGTGATCGGCATGACCACAACTCATCCGTCCCGCCGCCGAATCAGCGTGCGGATCGGCGCGCGGATCGCCGCCGCCGCCGCCCTCGCCACCGCCACCCTCGCCGCGCTCGCGCCCAACGCCACGGCCGCCGGCCCGGTCGTCCCACCGCAGGTCTCCGCCGACTTACAGCCCGAGCTGAACGCCATGGTCGAGCAGGGTGGCAGCACGGCCGCGCTCGCCGAGGTCCGCGACCACGGCCGGGTCACCTGGCGCGGCGCGGCCGGCACCGCCGACCTGGACACCGGCCGACCCGCGCGCGCGGACGGGCGGTTCAGGATCGCCAGCGTCACCAAGAGCTTCGTCTCGACCGTCACCCTCCAGCTGGTCGGCGAAGGACGGATCGGACTGGACGATCCGATCGAGCACTACCTGCCCGGCACCGTCCCGAACGGCGACCACATCACCGTCCGCCAACTCCTCAACCACACCAGCGGGCTGCACGACTACCTGGGCGATCCACGGGTCCGCTCCAACACCGAGGCCGGCAACCGGGCGTTCCTCGCCACCGGGCGCTGGATCGAGTACACCCCGCAACGGCTGCTGGCCATCGGAACCGCCATGCCGCCGTACTTCCCGCCCGGCCAGGACTGGCACTACTCCAACACCAACTACGTCGTCGTCGGCATGCTCATCGAGAAGGTCACCGGCCACAGTTGGCGGGAGGCGGTGGAGGACCGGATCATCCGACCGCTCGGGCTGCGCCACACCTCCCTGCCGACCACCTCCACGGCGGTCCCCGGGCCGCACGCGCACGGCTACTTCAAGTTCCCCGAAGGCCCGGGCGACGTCACCCGGCTCTCCCCGACCATCGCGGACGCGGCCGGCGCCGGGATCTCCACCACCGACGACCTCAACCGCTTCCACGCGGCACTGTTCGGCGGCACGTTGCTCGCCCCGGCGCAGCTCGCCGAGATGACCACCACGGTCCGCATCCCCGGCCTGCCCGGCGCCGAGTACGGGCTCGGCACGGCCCGCTACGACTTCTCCTGCGGCCGGTTCTGGGGCCACACCGGCGAAATCCCCGGCTACTCGACCGCCGTGTTCGGCACGCGGGACGGCAGCCGGCAGGTCGCGCTGTCGTACAACGAGTACGACAAGAGCGACTCCGACAAGTCCGACCGGCTCTACCGGGCCTTCTTGGAGAAGGCTCTCTGCGGGACGTCGGCCGCCTCGGGCTGACGGTCGGACCGGGCTACCGGGGCAGCACCCGGGGCTCGCTCAGACTGCCGTCCGGGCGCACGTCGAAGACCCGGAGCTCCGTCCGCCCGGTCACCGTGATCCGGTCCGGACCGGACCACTCGACCCTGGTGAAGTCACCGCTGTCGGCGTCCCAGGTGCCCAGGTTCCAGTGGCGGGCGGACCAACCACTGCCGGTCACCAGCTCCACCCGGTAGATCGGGTCGATCGAGAAGGCGATGTCGGTCACGGTCAGCACCCGGTCCGGGTGGTCCGGGTGGATCTTCCTCTCGACCCAGCGCCCCTCACCGCCGAACACGTACGACAGCACCACGATCGGCACCCCGCCGAAGACGAGCGCCACGAGACCGGCCGCACAACCGACCTGCGACAACCTGGCACGGAAGTCCAGCTCGACGATCAGCGAGACCACGATCAGCACGGTGGCCGCGCCGACCAGCAGGACCGGGCGGTTGAACCAGTGTTCGACCTCCACCAGCCCGCCCGAGTGGGAGGCGTGCCGGCCCGCCACGTACGTCAGGACCGGCGCCAGCGCCACCCCTCTGAGCCCCCACGCGATCTGTCTGCGACGCACTGCCGTCATCCGTCCCCCCGAACGAGCTTTGCCGATCTTTGGCCCGGACTTTACTACGGGAGGATCGCACCGCGACGGCCCGGACGGCGGGTGCTCCCCGCCGTCCGGGCCTGGTGGGCTACCGGCCGTACCCCCGTCACCGCCGGTAGAAGACGCTCCGCGACCAGAGGTAGCCGACCAGCGTGAGGCCGGCGCACCAGGCGAGGGCGCTCCACGCGCTGGTGCCGATCCCGGTGCCCATCAGCAGGCCGCGCAGGGTCTCGATGATGGGGGTGAAGGGCTGGTACTCGGCGAACCACCGCAGCACGGTCGGCATCGAGTCGGGCGGGACGATCGCGCTGCCGATGAACGGCAGGAACGTCAGCGGCAGCGGCGTGTTGCTCGCGCTCTCCGGCGTCTTCGACACCAGCCCGATCCCCGCCGAGATCCAGGTCAGCGCCAGGGTCACGAAGAGCAGCAGCCCCGCGGCCGCGAGCCATTCCAGCGGGCCGGCGCTCGACCGGAACCCCATCGCGAAGGCCGCGGCGATCACGAACACCAGCGCGACCACCGTCTGGATCACGCTGCCGACCACGTGCCCGGCCAGGAACGCCGACCGTGAGATCGACATGGTCCGGAAGCGGTTGACTATGCCCTCCGTCATGTCGACGCACACGCCCACCGCGGTGGCGACCGAGCCCGCCGTCGCCGTCATCAGCACGATCCCGGGCGTCACGTAGTCGATGTAGCTCCCGCCGCCGATCCCCGCCCCCAACGCTCCCCCGAAGGCGTAGTTGAAGAGCAGCAGCATCATCACCGGCATCACCACGACCGAGAAGGTCATCGCCGGATACCGCTGCGCCCGCTTGAGGTTGCGTCGCAGCATGGTCAGCGAGTCGCTGACCACATAGGTCGTCGCACTCATCGCGCACCCTCCCCGGTCAGCGTGAGGAAAACGTCGTCCAGATCGGCCGTCTCCACGACCAGCGACTGCGCCTGTACGGACGCGTTGTCGAGTGCGTCCAGCACGGCCTTCACGGTGAGCACCGAGTTGTCCCCCGGGATGTCCAGCCGCAGGGCGTCGGCGTCGGCCGTGGCGTAGTCGAACAGCGTGGCGGCGGTGCCCAGTTGGGCCGCGTCGGTGAACTGGAGGCGGATCCGCCCGCCGGGGACGATCCGCTTCAGCTCCTCGGCCGTACCCTCGGCGACGATCCGGCCGCCGTCCAGGACGGCTATCCGGTCGGCGAGCTGGTCGGCCTCCTCCAGGTACTGGGTGGTGAGGAAGATCGTCACCCCGTGGTCGGCGACCAGCCCCCGGATGATCTCCCACATGGTGCGCCGGCTGCGCGGGTCCAGCCCGGTGGTCGGCTCGTCCAGGAAGATCACCTTGGGGTCGCCGACCAGCGTCATCGCCAGGTCGAGCTTGCGCCGCATGCCACCGGAGAAGGTGGCGACGGGCTTGCGCGCGGCCTCGGTGAGTTCGAAGCGGCTCAACAGTTCCTCGGCCCGCCTCCGCCCCTCCCGACGGCGGAGGTGGTTGAGGTCTGCCATCAGCATCAGGTTCTCCTCGGCGGTGAGGAGGTTGTCGACCGCCGAGAACTGGCCGGTCACCCCGATCGCCTTCCGCACCCCGTCGGCCTGCCGGACCACATCGTGCCCGGCCACCTGGGCCGAGCCGCCGTCGGCGGGGATCAGGGTGGAGAGGATCTGCACGGTGGTGGTCTTGCCGGCGCCGTTCGGCCCGAGCAGGGCGAAGACGCTACCGGCCCGGATGGACAGGTCGATGCCGTTGAGCACCGCCTTGTCCCCGTAGGACTTGGTCAGCCCCACCGCGGAGATCGCCGTCATCAGGCCCTCCGGACGATGACGTTGCCGACCTGGGTGTTGGCACGAACCTCGGCGGTCTCCCGGGCGTCACCGGGGCCCTCGGCCGAGCCGAGGGTGTTGCGGACGCCGCCGAACTTGCTGTGCACGTCCAGCCAGGCCGCCGTGCCCTCCGCGATGCCGATCTCCACGTCCCCCACGCCGGTCTGCAGGGTGACCTTGCCGCGGACCACCTGGCCGAGCCGGATGTGGCCGTTCGCCGACTTGGCGTCCACGCCCGCCTCGGCGAGGCCGACGTGGATCCGGCCATTGGAGGAGTTGGCCGTCAACTCGCCGTGCACCTCGTCGATCTCGGTGTCGCCGTTGTTGTTCTTGACCGTCAGCGCGCCGCCGACGGAGCCGACCTCGATCCGGCCGCCGCCGGTCACCTCGGCGTCGCCGACGACCGTGCCGACCCGGACGTCCCCCATGTCGGTCTTGAGGCGAACGCTGTCGGCCCGGTCGACCTGGATCCGGCCCATGGAGGTCTTCAGCCGGCAGTCGCCGAGCGGGCCCTCGGTGACGAAGTCCGCCATCGGGGAGTCGACGTGCACCTCGGAGCCGGAGGGCAGCTCGATCGTGATCTCGATCGAGCCCTTCTTGCTGGAGAACACCGTGCGCTGCTTGGGGCCCTTGAGGGTGAGCCGGCCGCCGGAGAAGTCGACCTGGGTCAGCTCGGCGGCCTTGATGTCCGCGTCCCTGCTCGCGTTGGCGGGCCGGACCTCGACCACCGCGTCGGTGCGCTTGCTCGCCCGGATCCACACCGAGCCGATCTCGAACTCAAGGGCGACGGAGATCGGTCCGTCGGTCTCGTACGTAGGCATGGCTGTCCCGTCCTCTTGACTCGTGTAGCTGTTCCCGCTGGTCGGAGCGGGGTGACGTTGAAGGTTCGGAAGGTGGTGCGGAGGTTCGGATGGCGCGTAGGTGTCAGTGGACCCAGCCGGTGAAGCCCTGGCCGCCGACGCTGCGCGAGGTGCGGGTGCCGAGGTCGGCGGCCGGACGGGCGGCGGGCCGGCCTCCGTCCAGCGCGCCGGCGACGGCCCGGACCAGCCAGGCGTTGAGGGAGAGACCCTCCTGTCCGGCGGCCTCCTCCGCCCGGGCCTTGAGGTTGGCGGGCAGGCGCAGGTTGATCCGGGCGGTGCCCGACTCGTCCGACTCCGGCACCACCGGCGGCGCAACCGACGCCACGGATGGCACCACCGGCGCCACCGTCGGCACCACGGGCGGCACATCACCATGGAAGCCGCCGGAGCCGGGCGGCGCCGTCACCACGAACTCCGGGTCGAGCCCGCGCAGCCGCACGTCCACCGAGCCCGGGGCGAGGTCGCGGGTGACTTCGCCCATGGCGGCCGAGAGTGCGTTGAGCAGGGTGAGCCGCACGGCCGACTCCAGCGGGAGCGTCAGCCGGTCGGCCAGCTCACGGGCTTCCTCCCCGCCGGTGGCGGCGGCCACCGCGAGCTCGTTCCGGAGGTTTTCGACGTACGGCGTGAGGTCCATGGCTCAAGCATGGCACGGCGGTGGTGCCATGTCGAGCCATTTGTGGCACCACTCTGGCGCCATCGAGAAAACTCGGATGGCGCCACCCGGAAGCACCCGGCACCCCGTGCGGAAAGGGCACCGGAAACGGAACCGCCCCGCCGACCGAAGTCGACGGGGCGGTCACAGGAGGGGGGTCAGCGCTGCCAGCCCGCCAGGTAGGCGTCGATCTCGCCGGTCAGCCGCGCCTTGCCGGGCTGGTCCAGGAAGGAGGCCTCGACCGCGTTGCGGGCCAGCGCCGCCACCCCGGTCTCGTCCAGCCCCAGCAGCCGCGCCGCCACCGCGTACTCGGTGTTGAGGTCGGTGCCGAACATCGGCGGGTCGTCGCTGTTGACGGTCACCAGCAGCCCGGAGTCCACCATCCGCTTGATCGGGTGGTCCTCGATCCGCTCCACCGCCCGGGTGGCGATGTTGGAGGTCGGGCAGACCTCCAGCGCGATGCGGTGCTCGCCCAGGTAGTCGAGCAGCGCCGGGTCCTTGACCGCCTGGGTGCCGTGCCCGATGCGCTCGGCGCCGAGCTCGCGGATCGCGTCCCAGACGGTCTGCGGCCCGGTGCTCTCGCCGGCGTGCGGGACGGAGTGCAGGCCGGCCGCCCGCGCCCGGTCGAAGTACGGCTTGAACTGCGGCCGCGGCACGCCGATCTCCGGACCGCCCAGGCCGAAGCTGACCAGGCCTTCGGGGGCCAGCTCGGTGGCCAGGCGGGCGGTCACCTCGGCCGACTCCAGACCGGCCTCGCCCGGGATGTCGAAGCACCAGCGCAGCACCACGCCGAGTTCCTTCTCGGCGCGCAGCCGGGCGTCCTCGATGGCCTCCATGAAGGCGACGTCGGGGATCCCGCGCTTGACCGAGGAGTACGGGGTGATGGTCAGCTCGGCGTACCGGATGTTCTGGCGGGCCATGTCCTCGGCCACGCCGTAGGTGAGCGCGCGGACGTCCTCGGCGTCGCGGACCAGGTCCACGACGCTCAGGTAGACCTCGATGAAGTGGGCGAAGTCGGTGAAGGTGAAGTACTCGGCGAGCGCGGCAGGGTCGGTCGGCACCTTGGACTGGCCCCGGTGGCGGGCGGCCAGTTCGGCGACGACGCGCGGCGAAGCCGAGCCGACGTGGTGGACGTGCAGTTCCGCCTTGGGCATCCCGGCGATGAACGCCTCGATGCTCCGGTCTGCGGTGTTACCGGTGGGCCCGGTCTGACTGACATGGGGGCCGATCCGACTTCCGTCCGGCTGGACCACGGGGGTTCCCTTCTTCCTTCTCCGCGCCTTCTACGCGCGTATCGCACTGACGGGGCCCAGGATAGGCCCAAGTCGGCGCAGCCGACCGGGGACGCCGGGGTTCACCCCCCGAGCGCGATCGCCACGGTGTGGATCAGCAGCCCGGCCAGGGCGCCGACCACCGTGCCGTTGATCCGGATGAACTGCAGGTCACGCCCGACGTTGGCCTCGATCTTGCGCGAGGCGTCGTCGGCGTCCCAGCTCGCCACCGTCTCGGAGATCAGCGAGGTGATCTCGGTCCGGTAGGTGTCGACCAGGTACTGGGCGGCGTCCTGGAGCCAGCCGTCCACCTTGGCCTGCAGCTTGGCATCGGTGGCCAGACGCCCGCCGAAGCTGCGCACGCCGTCGCGGATGCGCCGGCGCAGTTCGCTGTCCTCGTCCTCGGCCGCGCCCATCACCAGCGTGCGCACGGCCGCCCAGGTGGAGTTGATCAGGTCCTGCACCTCGGGGCGGGCCAGCAGCTCGCCCTTGGCCCGCTCGACCCGGGCGATGGTCTCCGGGTCGGTCTGCAGCTCGGTGGCGAAGTCGGCGAGGAAGTTGTCGATCGCCCCGCGGGCCGGGTGGTTCGGGTCGTCCCGGATGTCGGTGACGAAGCGCAGCAGCTCCTTGTAGACCCGCTCGCCGACCTGGTGGTCGATGAACTTCGGCGTCCAGCCCGGGGTCTTCTGGGAGACCTTCCGGATCACGTCCTCGTGGTTGGCCGTGAGCCAGCCGTGCGCCCGGACGGCCACCAGGTCCACCACGCCGTGGTGCCCGCCGTCCGCGACCACCTTGCCCAGCATCCGGCCCATCGGCTCGGCCACCGAGGTGGCGGCGGCCCGCCGGGTGACCGCCTCGGCGACCACCGCCCGCACGTCGTCGTCGCGCAGCACCGCGAGCACCCCGCGCAGCGCCGCCGAGGCCTCCTTGGTGACGCGTTCGGCGCTGCCCGGCGCGGCCAGCCACTCCCCCAGCCGGCGGCCGATGCCGAGCGCCGCGAGCCGGCCGCGCACCACGTGGCCGGCGAGGAAGTTCTCGCCGACGAACTCGCCGAGCGAGCGCCCGAAGGCGTCCTTCTTGGTCGGGATGATCGCGGTGTGCGGGATCGGCAGGCCGAACGGGCGGCGGAACAGGGCCGTCACCGCGAACCAGTCGGCCAGTGCGCCGACCATGCCCGCCTCGGCGGCGGCCGCCACGTACCCCGCCCAGGCTCCGGCGCCGGCCGCCCTGGCCCAGGTGGAGAGGGCGAAGACCAGGGTCGCGAAGGCCAGCAGGCCGGTCGCGATGGTCTTCATCCGGCGGACGCCGCGTCTCTTCTGTTCGTCGGACGCGGTGAACCGGACCCCGGGGCCGGTCCCGCTGAAGGCTTCGTCACTCACCCCGCCAGTCTGCCCGTTGCCCGGCGCGGACGGGGGCGTGCCCCGCGATCGCACGCCCCGCGATCGCACGCCCCTCGATCGCACGCCCTCAAGCCGAGCGCGCTGCCGGGACCACACGCCCCCACACCGAGCTCGGCCCCGCGCCCGGTGGAGGAGCCCGGCCGCGACGGCGCCGGTGAGGACCGTGGCGGCGGTGGCGGTGGCGGCCCGCAACCGACCGCCCCGAGCGCGCCGGTGACCCGGTGGCCCTTCAGCGCGCACCGGACGGCCGGCGGCAGGCCCGGCTCGTCCGGCCCGACCACTCAGCTCTCCCGGCTCATCCCCGCCCTCCGTTCACCGAGTTGGCGAGCCGGCGCCACACCGTCGAGCGCCGCAACCCGCGCCGCAGCCGCTCCGGGACGACGCCGCGCCACAGCTGCTGGGCCGCGTTGAGCGGCACGACGGCCTCGACCATCGGCTCCTCGCCCAGCAGGAACAGCCCGTCCGGCAGGCCGAGCCGGGCGTCCCGGAACGCCGGATAGCCCGCGTAGCGCCGCCGCCCGTCCGCCACCGCCGGCGGCTCGCCGTGCGCGGCCTCGTAGCGGATCTGGTCGCGCAGCGCCTCCGGCCTTGCGGCGGCGGCGAGTTCGAGCCGTACCCGGGCGGCGACCGGCAGCCGGTGGTACACCGTGCGGGCGTCGAAGCGCTCGATCATCCGGCCGACCTCCTCGCACACCCGCCGCTGCAGCCCGTCGTCCAGCAGCAGGAAGCCGTCCTGGAGCAGCCGGGGCACGTCCCAGGCGAAGCCGCGGGCCCGGATGTCGTCCAACTCCTCTTCGTCGACGGCGAGTTCGACAGCCACCTGCTGCAGCACGGCGATCCCGCGCAGCCGGTCCAGCACCCCGGCCCGCTCGGTGACGTTGCCGAGGTCCTCGCGCAGCGCCGGGACACAGCAGTCGTAGTCGGCGAGCACGGACACCCGGCCCGCCCGCAGACAGGCCTCCGAGGTGAACGGCTCCGGGCCCCAGGCGTCGGCGGAGGCCGCCGGGCCATCGGAGTCGGGCTGGTGCACCGCCCGGAACAGCCCGGGGTGCCGGGCGGCGTACTCGTCCAGCAGCGCTTCGCCGCCGTCCGCGGAGCCGTCGTCGACGGCCATCATCTCCGGCCGCCCGGCGCCGGCGTCCGCCCGACCGGCGAGTCCAGGCAGGCGGTGAGGTGCGGCATGGTGTCGCAGGCCGCGACCACCACGGTCACGTCGGGTACGGACATCGGGCGGCGGGCCTCCGGTGCGCGGTTCGGCGAGGGCTGCACCGTCAACTCGGCCGCCCGCCGGTGAGTCACGCGCCCTCCCCGGACGGGTGACGGGCCCCGGACGGATGACGAGCCCCGAACGTGCGCCCGAACAGCCGGAGATCAAACGGAGATCAGCCGATCGCGACTTCGGCATACATCCGCGCGATCACGTCCTCGATGGCCGGCTCCCGCACCGACAGGTCCACCAGCGGGTACCGCGCCGCGACCGCCGCCACGATCGGTGCCGCGCTCTCCCGGGCCGGGAAGGCCAGCCACTGCCGCGGCCCCTCGACCTTCACCACCCGCACCCCGGCCACCTCGATCGGCGGCCGGGCCTCGGCGAGGTCGACCACCAGCGTGCGCTCGCTGCGCCCGGTGGTGTGCAGCCCGTCCAGCCCGCCGTCGTGGACCACCCGGCCGTGGTCGATCACCATCACCCGGCCGCAGAGCTGCTCGATGTCGGTCAGGTCGTGGGTGGTGAGCAGCACCGTGGTGCCCCGGTCGCGGTTGACCTCGCGCAGGAACTCGCGCACCCGGCCCTTGCTGACCACGTCCAGGCCGATGGTGGGCTCGTCCAGGTAGAGCACCTGGGGGTCGTGCAGCAGCGCCGCCGCGAGGTCGCCGCGCATCCGCTGGCCGAGTGAGAGCTGTCGGACGGGCGTGTCCAACAAGCCGTCCAGGTCGAGCAGTTCGATGCAGCGGCCGAGGTTCTCGCGGTAACGCCGGTCGGGGATGCGGTAGATCCGGCGGGCGAGCTCGAAGGAGTCGCGCAGCGGGAGGTCCCACCACAGGGTGGTGCGCTGGCCGAAGACGACGCCGATCCGGCGGGCCAGCGCGACGCGTTCGCGGGCCGGGTCGACCCCGGCGACGCGCAGCCGTCCGGCGCTGGGGACGAGGATGCCGGTGAGCATCTTGATGGTGGTCGACTTGCCGGCGCCGTTGGGCCCGATGTAGCCGACGCACTCGCCGGCCTCGACGGTGAAGCTCAGCCCGTCGACCGCGCGCACCTCGCGCTTGGTCCGGCTGAACCGGCCGGTGCGGGCCCGCACGGTGAAGGTGCGGTGGACGTCCTGGAGTTCGATCAGTGACACGGTGATTCCTCACGGGAGGCACGGCGTGAGGCAGGGCCTTGCGGAAGGCCCTGCCTCGCGCGAGGTACGAGGGGTCAGCTGCCGGTGCCGCGGTAGGCGCGCAGTCCGGCCCGCCAGGCGAGCCCGGCGGCGGCGACGCACAGCGCGGCGGCGACCGGGGAGGCGTACTGGAAGGCGGTGGGCAGGCCGAGCGGGTCGGGCCGGCCGAGGATGTGCAGGGCGGGCAGCCAGTTGACGAAGGCGAGCGGGACGCCGAAGACCACCCCGGCGACCAGCTCCTTGGCGAAGACGGTCGGCGGGTAGTGCAGGAGGGTCGCGCCGCCGTAGGTGAAGGAGTTCTGGATCTCCTTGGACTCGCCCCACCAGAACTGGACGGTGGCGCCGCCGATGTAGATCGCGCCGAAGATGACGCTGCCGCACACCAGCAGGACGGGCACCAGCAGCACCCGGTCCCAGGTCCAGTGCACGTCCAGGGCGGCCAGCGACCAGGCCAGCACCGCCGTGGCCTGGAGCGGGCGGCCGAGCCGGCGCAGGGTGAAGCGTTCGGCGCACAGCTGGGAGAGCGCGGGCGCGGGGCGGATCAGCATGGTGTCCAGCGTGCCGCTCGTGATCCGCACGCCGAGGCCGTCGGCCGAGCCGACCAGCAGGTTGGCCGTGCCGAGGGAGAAGGTCGCGGTGGCGTAGAGGAAGGCGATCTCCGGCAGGTTCCAGCCGCCGAGTTCGTCGGTGTGCCGGAACATGATCACCAGCACGACGAAGTCGAGGGAATGGGTGACCAGGCTGGCCAGGAGGTTCAGCGTGAAGGAGGCCCGGTAGGCCATCATCGAGCGCATCCACATCCGGGCGCAGAGCCACCAGGAGCGGACCGCCCAGGACGTGCGCGCGGCGAGGGGCTCAGCCACCCTGGACCACCACCCTGCGGGTCGCCAGCCACTGCGCGCCCCGCCCGGCGGCGAGCAGCGCGGCCGCCCAGCCGAGCTGGAAGCCGAGCTCCGGGAGCAGTCCGGTGCCGGTGGCGCGCTCCAGGAAGACGTCGGTCGGCACCTTGATCAGCGCCGCCCAGGGCAGTACCCGGCCGAGGTCGCCGAGCCAGCCGGGGAAGAGCGCGATCGGCAGCAGCATCCCGGAGAAGAACATCGAGACCACCAGCATCACCGCGCGCACCCCCTCCGAGTCGTGCAGCCAGAAGCCGGTGATCGAGACCAGGAACCGCAGCCCGAAGCTGACCAGCAGCGCCAGCAGCCCGGAGAGCAGGAAGAACGCCCAGGTCAGCGGGTGTTCGGGCATCCGGGTGCGGAACACCAGCGCGCCGACCAGCATCGGCACGGTGCCCCGGATCAGCGCCTGGAAGGCGGCCCGGCCGAGGTCGGCGGCCAGCCACCAGCCCTGGAAGTCGACCGGGCGGTAGAGGTCGACGGCGATGTCCCCGGAGCGGAAGCGGTCCTGGACGTCGTCCTGGAAGCCGCCGCCCCAGACCGCGATCGTGACCAGCAGGCCCTGGCTGACCCAGATGTAGGTGACGGCCTGGCTCTGGTCGTAGCCGCCGAGGCCGGGGCGGGCCTGCCAGAGGGCGAGGAAGGAGGAGGCGAGGATGATGCCGAAGACGGTGTTGGTGAAGGTGCCGGCCAGGGTGGCGGCCCGGTAGGTGGAGTAGCGGCGGAAGGCGCCGCGGGCGACGGCGGCGTAGAGCCCGAGGGGGGAGCCGGCGGCGGTATCAGGGGGCTTCGCCCCCACCGTGACACCGTTCTGCATATTGTCTCCTTGTCGACAAATACGGGCAGACGAGTGCCCGCACACGCGTCAGCGCACGACCCATCAGCCCCGACCGGCCCCACCCGGGGGTACCGGGCCGGACGGACGGAGCTGCCAGACGTGGGCACGCTATGTGGTTCGCACCTTTCACCGTACCGTCGGCCCTCCCGGCCCGCACCCGGATTCCCGACGCACCCCGGGGCGCACGACCCGCCGCACACAACCGCGCAGTTCAGGAACCCTGCCAGCGCTGATCGGACGTCATATAGCAGATAATCTCGGCATGACCTTGAGCACCCGACGCCAGGCCAAACGGGCCGCCCGCCGCGAGGCCCGCCGCGCCCTCCCCCTCTGGCGCCGGCTCCTGCCCACCTGGCGGGTCACCCTCGGCACCCTCACCGCACTACTGCTGCTCGCCGTCGGCGCCTTCGCCGTGCTCTACGTCATCGTCCCGGTGCCCGACCCCAACGCCCATGCCGTCGCCCAGAACAACATCTACCTCTACTCCGACGGCACCACCGAGATCGCCCGCACCGGAGCCGTCAACCGCACCGACGTCACCATCGACCAGATCCCGCTGCAGACCCAACAGGCCGTCGTCTCCGCCGAGGACCGCACCTTCTACCAGAACCGCGGCATCGACCTGAAGGGCATGCTCCGGGCCGGCTGGAACACCCTGCTCGGCAAGGGCATGCAGGGCGGCTCCACCATCACCCAGCAGTACGTCAAGAACTACTACCTGACCCAGGACCAGACCTTCGAACGCAAGGGCCGCGAACTCTTCATCGCCCTCAAGGTCGACCAGCAACGCGACAAGAAGGAAATCCTGGCCGGGTACCTCAACAGCAGCTACTTCGGCCGCGGCGCCTACGGCATCCAGAGCGCCGCCAAGGCCTACTACGGCGTCGACGTCTCCGGACTCACCCTCGGCCAGGGCGCCTACCTCGCCTCCCTGCTCCAGGCCCCCAGCCTCTACGACGTCAAGACCGCCACCCCCGCCAACCGCGAGAAGGCCGTCGCCCGCTGGCACTACACCCTCGACGGCATGGTCCAACTCGGCTTCCTCACCACCGCCGACCGCGCCGCCACCACCTTCCCCGAGCCGATCGACCCCCAGCCCGCCACCGGCCTCTCCGGCCAGGCCGGCTACCTCGTCGGCGTCGCCGACGACTACCTGATCTCCTCCGGCACCATCGACGCCCCCACCCTCAAGGCCGGCGGCTGGCGCATCACCACCACCTTCGAGAAACCCCGACAGGACGCCTTCGTCAAGGCCGTCCAGAACGAACTCACCGACGAACTCGACCCCAGGACCCGCCCCACCACCGACACCGACGTCCGAGTCGCCGGCGCCTCCGTCGACCCCGCCACCGGCCGCGTCGTCGCCGTCTACGGCGGCTCCGACTACGCCAAGCAGCCCTACAACGACGCGCTGCGCCAGGACAACCAGATCGGCTCCACCTTCAAACCGATCGACCTCGCCGCCGGCCTGATCGCCCAACACACCCTGGACGGCCGCCCGATCACCACCGAGACCCGCTACGACGGCAGCAGCGAACGCCCCGTCACCGGCGGCCCCACCCCCTACGCGCCACCCAACGAGGACGACGTCGACTACGGCAACATCACCCTGCGCTACGCCATGGTCAAGTCCGTCAACTCCGTGTACGCCCAGGAAGGCGTGGACGCCGGACTCGCCCGCGTCCGCGAGACCGCCGTCAAACTCGGCATCCCCGACAGCGTCCGCGGCATGGACCCGACCAACACCTCGATGACCCTCGGCACCGCCACCCCCAGCGCCCTCGACCTGGCCGGCGCCTACGCCACCTTCGCCAACCACGGCGAGGCACACACCCCCTGGTCCGTCCTCAAGCTCGAACGCGTCAACCCCGGCGGCGCCGTCGACGTCCCCAAGATGCCCGAACACAAGCCCACCACCGCCATGGACCGCAGCATCGCCGACTCCGTCACCGACGTGCTGCGCGACGTCGTCAGCCCGCGCGGCACCGGCGCCGCCGCCCTCGACCTCAACCGCCCCGCCGCCGGCAAGACCGGCACCACCGACTCCAACCTCTCCGCCTGGTTCGCCGGCTACACCCCCGAACTCACCACCACCGTCGGCCTGTTCCGAGAGAACCCGAAGAGCCACGCCAAGGAGCCGCTGGCCGGCACCGCCGGCCTCACCCGGATCAACGGCGGCGCCTTCCCCACCAAGATCTGGACCGACTACATGACCGCCGCCCTGAACGGCGCCACCACCCAGCAGTTCGACCTGCAGACCGGCCACAGCAACCCCGACCCCGGCAACTGGACCCCCACCGGCACCCCCAACAGCACTCCCCCGAGCGCCGGCGCCACCCCCGGCACCGCCGCCACCCCCACCGGCGCCCCCGCGCCGACCACCCACCCCCACACCCCCAGCGCACCCCCCACCAACGACGCACCCGCGCCCGGCCCGGCCGCCCCCAGCCCGCAGAACCCGGCGCCCACCCCCAGCCAGGAAGAACAGCCCAGCCCCACCGCCCGCCCCACCCAGACGACCCGGCCGACCAAACCCACCAGCCAGCCCACCACCACCGCCGGACCCACCAACTCGGCGACGGCACCCGCCCAGTGAGCTACTTCCCGGCGACCAGCTCCCGCTCCAACCCCGTCCGGAACCGCGGCGTCACCCGCACCTCCCCCAGCCAGCCCGCCAGCCGCTCCGCCTCCGCCGCGACGGCCCGCCCGGCCTGCGCCCCGACGTCCCGGAACAGCCGCCACACCACCTCACCGTCCGCCCGCTGCGCCCAGCCGCCCACCACCTCGCCGCACCACCACACCGTCGGCCCGGCATTGCCCGCCCGGTCGAACAGCGCAGGCACGTCCTCCGGCCGCAGGTACCAGTCCCGCCCGCGCCAACCCATCACCGCCGGGTCCAACGCCGGCAACAGCGCCGCCCACGGTTCCGGCGCCGACACCGGAGCCTCGTCCCCCGCCAGCACCAGCGCGGCCGAACCGTCCGCCAACGCCACGTCCCGCGCCCCGACGTCCACCAGCGCCCTGCGGACATCCCCCAGCGTCCAGCCCGTCCACCACTTCACGTCCTCGACCGTCGCCGGACCGTACGCCGCCAGCCAGCGCCGCACCACCTCCGCCTTCGCCTCCCGCACCGGCACCTCCCGCCACTGCGGCACCAGCGCCCACGGATAGCTGCTGCTCAGCCAGGACCCGCGCGGACGGCAACGGCGCACATGCCCGTCCGAGGCCAACAGCCGCAGCAACCGACTACCCACGCTCTGCCTCGCCTCGTACGGCTTGCCCGCCGACATCAGCATCGTCTCGCGCAACTGCGGGACATCGTCCCCGAGTTGCCTGGTCGTCGCCTCACCCCGCCGCCCCAGCGCGGCCAGCACCTCGCGCTCCGCCTCCGCCAACCGGGCCTCGTCCCAGCCCTCGGCATGGTCCCGCAGATGCTTGAGCAGCGACGCCCGCTCCTTCAGCGCGATCGCCCGCGCCGCCGCCGAACTCACGTACGGGGCGAAACCCTCCGTCACCGCGAAGATCGTCCGCCGCATCGACAGCAACTTCACCAGCGAGACGTCCTCGTACAGCGCCCGGTCCACCTCAGCCGCCGAAGGCTCGGCCAACCGAGCACAGGCCGACAGGTACACCGTGGCCGCGTCCGTCGCGTGCAGCCCGACCACCGCGTCGGCCACGTCCTCCACCCGCGCCGCCCGCACCGAGGGCGCCAACAGCTGCCGCCGCCCCAACCGGGCCCGCCGCTCCGCATCGCCGATCACCGGCACAGCCACGCTCATGCCCGGACCCTAGCGCCCGCCTCCGACACGCTGCGCCCACACGGCCCCCGAGCACGCCGACGGGCGCCGTCCCGGGACGGCGCCCGCCCTCACGTCACACGCCCCCGGTCACAGGTACAGCCCGGTCGACCCCTCCGTGTCACCGAAGCGGGTCGCGGCAACGGCGTGCAGGTCGCGCTCGCGCAGCAGCACGTAGGTGGCGCCCCGGACCTCGACCTCCAGCTTGTCCTCCGGGTCGTACAGCACCCGGTCACCCGGCTCCACCGCACGCACGCTCTGGCCCACCGCGACGGCCTCGGCCCAGGTGCACCTCTTGCTCAGCTCAGCGGTCGCCGGGATCAGGATGCCGCCGGTCGAGCGGCGCTCACCCTCGCTGCCCTCGGTGCGCACCAGCACGCGGTCGTGCAGCATCCGGATCGGCAGCTTCTCGCCCAGCCGGTCGTGCCGCACGGGCTCGTGCTCCTGCTCGGAGCGGGTCGGTTCGTCGTTCGTACTCACGATCCCGAAGGTACCGCCCCCAGGCGCAAAGCGTGACGCCAGCCCGGCATACGGAAGGCCGGGCCCCCACGGGCGCCCGGCCGTTCCGGCACCGCCGTTCAGTCCTTGCGGCGCCGACGGGAGGAGGCGATCAGCAGCACCAGGCCCACGCCGACCAGCGCGGCCGGGACGACGCGCTCCCGGCGCGGCTGCCCCTTCTCGTCCACGAACTGCGCCCGGACCTTCTCCACCAGGCCGTTCGCGGCCACGTACGCCCGGCCCGCCTTCTCCTCGACGGTGGCCATCGCCTTCGCCTTGACCTGGGCGGAGACGGTGCTCGGGTGGATCCGCACGGCCAGCTCGTCCAGGGTCTCCGCCAGCCGGTCGCGGGTGCGCTCGATGTCCGCCTCGATCTGGGCGGTCGTCCGCTCCGGCTTGTCCTGCGTGCTCGCCTCGCCCACTCGGGCCACCCCATTCACTTGCCGATGTCGTCCTGGTCGTCCTGCGTGACTGAACCAGTTTGTCAGCTGCCAAGTACGGCCGCGCGGCCCCACCCACCAACGGAGGTAAGTTTGCCGTGGTACGACCGCCCGTCCCAGCCGCACGCACCAGGAGAGTCCATCCCATGACTGAGCGTCTCCAGCCCGGCGACACCGCGCCCGCCTTCAGCCTGTCCGACGCCGACGGCAACCAGGTCTCCCTCGCCGACCACCTGGGCCGCAAGGTCATCGTCTACTTCTACCCCAAGGCCCTCACCCCGGGGTGCACCAAGCAGGCCTGCGACTTCACCGACAACCTGGAGGTCTTCGCGGGCGCCGGCTACGACGTCATCGGCATCTCGCCGGACCAGCCGGAGAAGCTCGGCAAGTTCCGCGAGGCCGAGGACCTCAAGGTCACGCTGCTGTCCGACCCGGACCACGCCGTCCTGGAGGCGTACGGCGCCTACGGCGAGAAGCAGAACTACGGCCGCACCTACCTGGGCGTGATCCGCTCCACCGTGGTCGTCGACGAGCAGGGCAAGGTCGAGCGCGCGCTGTACAACGTCAAGGCCACCGGGCACGTCGCCAAGCTGCTGCGCGACCTCAAGGTCGAGGCCTGATCACTCCGAACGAAGCGGTGGCGGCACACCCCCCGACCGGGTGCGCCGCCACCGCCGTCCCTCACCTCGACGGGCCGCCGTCAGGTCAGCAGGCCCCGAGGTCGCTCCAGACGCCCCAGGCGCCGCCGGCCGTGGGGTCGTCGCCCTTGGTCCACCACTTGTTCTGGTAGTAGTGGCCCTTCCAGGCCACCTTGGTTGGCGTCGCGTAGGTGGTGCCCGCGTCCCAGCCCGGGGCGGCCGCGCAGGCGCCCGAGGTCGGGGTCGGGGTCGGGGTCCCGGTGGGAGTCGCCGTCGGGGTCGGAGTCGGGGACGCGGTCGGGGTGGGGGTCGGGTTCGGCGTACCGCCGTCCACCGCGCCCCGGGTCAGGTCGCCCTTGATCCCGTACAGCGTGCCGCCCACGTCGACCGTCCAGTTCGACGGGGTCGAGACCGGCAGGTAGTAGACGAAGTCCATGTCGATCGAGGCGCCCGGCGCCAGCGACTGCCAGCCCGGCAGCTTGACCGACACCCGGTTGTAGGTGCCCTTCAGACCGCCGACGTTGCCCGGGCCCGGGTTGTCCTGCCGGATCACCTGCAGCCCGAAGCCGGACTGGTCCTTGGCGTTGCCCGGAGCCGAGTTGCCGTAGTCGAACTGGAACTCGGTGCCGCCCGGCAGGGTCAGCGTCGAGTTGTTGACGATGTGCAGCTTCGGATTGATCGGATAGTTGGAGTCGCCCAGCGCGAAGCTGGTGAACGACACGTCGACCGGCAGGGTCTGCTGCGGCAGCGCCACCGTGGAGCGGGTCGCGCCGTACGGGGCGGCCGCCTTGAACTTGTCGTACATCAGCGAGGTCAGCGTCGAGCCGGGCACGTACTCGCCTTTGCCGCCGTTGGCCGTGGCGTCCCACCGGTAGTCGCCCGCGAGCTCCCAGATCATCGCGCCGCCGGCGCCCTGGTTGACGATGTAGTCCGCCTTGGCCCCCACCGACTGCTCGTCCTCGGTGGACAGGAACACCTTCTTGGTGTCGTTCCACAGCCACGGCGCCACCAGGGCGTCGCTGTAGCTGCGGCTGTAGCTGCCCTGCAGGGCGGTGTCGGTCACGCCGTACCTGGCGAGGTAGTCGGGCAGGATGCCCTTCTCCAGGTTCTTGGCGTGCCACATCGGGTTCGACCCGGCCGGGGACTCCTTGCCCGCGTCGTCCTTGTCGTTCCAGATGTTGTCGATGCCGACCGCGCCGTCGCCGCAGGAGGTCAGGCCGGAGCCGGCCGGGCAGGTGGTCGCGGACGCGGTGCCCCAGAGGCCGTTGGTACCGCCGGTGACGTTCTTGAAGCCGCGGGTGTAGTACGGCAGGCCGACGTTGATCCGGCCGGCGGGCATCGCGCCGCGGAAGTAGTGGTACGACCAGTCGGCGTTCAGGTAACCGATGCCGCCGTACTGCGCGGTGCCGTACACGTTGGCGGCGGCCAACTCGCCGTCCTTGCCGTCGTCGTAGAGCGAGGCGTTCGGGCCGACGTACTTGTTCCAGGCGCCGTGCAGGTCGTACGACATGATGTTGACGTAGTCCAGGTACTGCGCCACCTGGAAGGTCTCCATGCCACGGAGCAGGTATCCGGAGGACGGGGCCGCGACCGAGAGCAGGTAGTGCCTGCCGTCGGCGGCGCCGGCCTTGTCCAGGCTCTCCCGCAGGGTCTTCATCAGCGCCGCGTAGCCCTTGGCCAGCGAGCCGCGCTTGGCGTTGGCGAGCTGCCGGTCCAGCGGGTTCCCGGCGTCCTTCATCGAGGTCGGGTACTCGTAGTCGATGTCGACGCCGTTGAAGCCGTACTTGCGGACGAAGTCGACCGAGGAGGCGGCGAAGGTGTCGATGCCGGCCTGGTTGACGCTGCCGTCCGGATTGACGGTCATCGAGTAGAAGCCGCCGGAGTTGACCCGGGTGCCGGCGTCGTCGAAGTAGCCGCCGGTCTCGGTCCAACCGCCCACCGAGATCAGGGTCTTGACGTTCGGGTACTGCTTCTTGAACTTCGTCAGCAGGTTGAAGTGGCCCTTGTACGGCAGGGTCGGGTCCAGCTCGGCGCCCGGCACGCCGGGGAAGTCGATCCCGGTGGCGGGGTTGGTCGGACCGTCGGTGCCGACCGAGAGCTTGTTGTCGCCGCCGACGTGCCCGAAGGCGTAGTTGAGGTGGGTGACCTTGTCCCAGGGGATGTCGCTCACCAGGTAGGGCTGGTCGCCATTCCTGCCGGTGCGCCAGCCGGTGAAGTACCCGATGATTCGGCGCTGGTGGTCCGCACCCATCTTCTCGCGCCCGCCGGTGTCGTAGACCGAGCAGTACGGGACGTCCACCTCGGGCGTCCGGTACATCCCGTCCGGCCGACAGGCCGCGTTGTCGACCGCCGCCGAGGCCTGCGAGGGCGCCGCACCCAGCGTCGCCATCAGCAGCCCGGCCAGCGAGGCCGCCGCCAACGAGGCCACACCCGCCCTGGCGGCGGAACTCTTTCGGATCAACACTCGGTCCTCCAGGAGAGAGTGTCGGCGCATGCCCGTGGGGGAGCACGCACGTGGGGGATTCCAATTGGCGCCGAAGCTATGTGGTCTGGACCATAAAGGCCAATAGGTCTGTACCAATTGGCAAACACTTCCCAAACCTCCGGGAGGCCGTAACCAATCCGCCCGGCGATCGTTCTCACGACGGGGAAGGGGCACACCACTGCCCAAGGGGACGACCATGCCGGTCAAGTACACCCGCGAGCTGCTCGCTTCGCTCGCAGCCGAGTCCAGCAGCGTGAACGAGATGATGCGCAAGCTCGGCGTGCCGATGGCGGGCGGCACGCACAGCTACCTGAGCAGGCGACTGCGGCACTACGACATCGGCACCTCACACTTCAACCACGCCAGGCCTGACTATGGGCGCCGCCGCTACCCGCGAGAAGTGTTGGCCGAAGCCGCCGCCAATAGTGACAGCATCAACGGGATGATGGCCCACCTGGGCGTCGCCCCGTACGACAGCCTCTACGCCTACCTGAAGAAGCGCCTGGCCGACTTCGGCATCGACACCTCGCACTTCAGGTTCAGGGGCGACGGCCGCAGCAGGGTCGAAGCCATTCCGAGGGACGCCCTCGCGCAGGCCGTCGCCGCACACCGGAGCATCCGCGGCGTGATCCTCGCCCTCGGGATGACGGACTGCGGCAACTCGCGGACGCTGGTCCGAGAGGCCATCGACTTCCACCGTCTCGACACCGACCACTTCACCGGCCGGGCACACAACAAGGGGCAGAAGACCGGACCACGGCGCACGGCCGAGGAGTTGCTGGTTCGGCGCCCGCCGGGAAGCCAGCGGGTCCCAGGCGATCGACTTCGGACCATGCTCGTGCACATCGGGCATCCCGACGTCTGCGAGCTGTGCGGCACCCCTCCGTCCTGGCTCGGCCACCCGATGACCTTGGAGGTCGACCACGTCAACGGCGACTGGCTCGACAACCGGCGGGAGAACCTCCGCCTGCTCTGCCCCAACTGTCACTCCATCACGCCCACCTACTGCGGCCGGAACATGAACCGTGCGGCGCGCGCAGGAGATGCCGCTGCCTAGCCGTAAACGTGGCTCCATCCGTCGGCACCAGCCGGTAGGCTTGTGCCGACGGGCGCCCGTACCCCAGCTGGCGAGAGGGCTGCGGTTTAGGTCCGCAGGGTCGTGGGTTCGAGTCCCACCGGGCGTACCGACTGAAATGGCCCGCTTCCCTTCGATTCGAAGGGAAGCGGGCCATCGTCGCTCCTGCAGGACCTCAGCCCAGCAGCTCCTTCACCACCGGCGCCAGGGCCCGGAAGGCCTGGCCGCGGTGGCTGATGGCGTTCTTCTCGTCGGCCGTCAGCTCCGCGCAGGTCCGGCTCTCGCCGAGCGGCTGAAGGATCGGGTCGTAACCGAATCCGCCGTCACCGGCCGGCGCGGTGCGCAGGGTGCCGAGGAGGCGGCCCTCGACGACGCGCTCGGTGCCGTCGGGCAGGGCGAGGGCGGCGGCGCAGAAGAAGTGGGCGCCGCGGTGGGCGGCGTCGATGTCGGAGAGCTGGGCGAGCAGCAGGTCGAGGTTGGCGCGGTCGTCGCCGTGCTTGCCGGACCAGCGGGCGGAGAAGATGCCGGGTGCGCCGCCCAGCACGTCCACGCAGAGGCCGGAGTCGTCGGCGACGGCGGGCAGGCCGGTGGCGCGGGCCAGGGCGTGGGCCTTGAGCAGGGCGTTCTCGGCGAAGGTGACGCCGGTCTCGGGGACGTCCGGGATCTCGGGGTAGGCGTCGGCGCCGACGAGTTCGACGTCCAGGCCGGCGTCGGTGAGGATGGCGCGCAGCTCGGTGACCTTGTGCTGGTTGCGGGTGGCGAGGATCAGACGGGTGGACATATCACCCACCCTATCCAGAGCTCCGGAGCGTGGAGAGGATCAGCCGGTGCAGACCGAGGTGAGGTTGCCCGCCGCGTCGCCGAGCGGCTTGAGGTCGGGGGCTTCCTTCTTGTCGACGGCCTGCTGGACCTTGTCGGCCTGCTTCTGCAGGTCGGTCACGGCCTTGGCGACGTCGGTGCTCTTGGAGTTCTTCCCGATCTGGTCGAGGTCGCCCTTGAGCTTCTGCAGCGCCTTGCCGGCGGCGGCCGAGTCGTTGCTGGCGTTGTCGTAGGCCTTGGTGAGGTCGGCGATGTCGCCGGTGACCTTGACGGCGGTGTTGCCGCAGTCGATCGCCTTCTGGGCGGCGGAGCAACTCACCATGCTGAGCGGGAGGATCGCGATCAGTCCGGCCACGGCGAGGGCGGCGGGGCGGGCGATGCTGGACGGCATCCGGTCCTCCTGGGGGGCGCGGGTTCCGTGGGGAGGGACGCGCGTCACGGGGTGCGCGGTTCCCGCAGCGGGGGTGCTGCGGGAACCGTACGGTCTGCGGGCCCGGCCTGTACAGCAGGCCGTGCGCGCGTTGAGTTCTGAGGGGGCCTCAGCCTTCCAGGGCCTTGCGCTGGATGCCGTCGAGCTCGGCGCAGCCGAGGGTGCCGAGGTCGAGCAGCCGGTTGAGGAGGTCGCGGTCGAAGGGGGCGCCTTCGGCGGTGCCCTGGACCTCGACGAAGCGGCCGTCGGAGGTGCAGACGATGTTCATGTCGGTCTCGGCGCGCACGTCCTCCTCGTACTGGAGGTCGAGCATCGGGGCGCCGTCGATGATGCCGACGCTGACGGCGCTGACGCCGCCGATGATGGGCTGGCCCTTGGCTCGGAGCAGTTTGCGCTCGCGGGCCCAGGAGACGGCGTCGACCAGGGCGACGTAGGCGCCGGTGATGGCGGCGGTGCGGGTGCCGCCGTCGGCCTGGAGGACGTCGCAGTCGAGCACGATGGTGTTCTCGGCGAGGGCGCGGTGGTCGATGACGGCGCGCAGCGAGCGGCCGATGAGGCGGCTGATCTCGTGGGTGCGGCCGCCGATGCGGCCCTTGACGGCTTCGCGGTCGCCGCGGGTGTTGGTGGCGCGGGGGAGCATGGAGTACTCGGCGGTGACCCAGCCTTCGCCGCTGCCCTTGCGCCAGCGGGGGACGCCCTCGGTGACGCTGGCGGTGCAGAGCACCTTGGTGTCGCCGTAGGAGATGAGGACGGAGCCTTCGGCGTGCTTGCTCCAGCCCCGCTCGATGGTGATGGGGCGGAGCTGTTCGGGGGTGCGGCCGTCGATGCGTGACATAGGCACTGAGCGTAGTCGCTCCGGAGGTTGGTTCCGGATGTGTCTCGGCCCGCCGTCCCCTTGAGCGGGTCGGCGGGCCGGGTGTGGTGGGCCTGGGTGGCTCAGCTCACATCATGTCCTCGATGTCGGCGGCGATCGGGTCGGCGTCGGTGCCGATGACGACCTGGATCGCGGTGCCCATCTTGACGACGCCGTGGGCGCCGGCGGCCTTGAGGGCGGCCTCGTCGACCAGGGAGGCGTCCTTGACCTCGGTGCGCAGGCGGGTGATGCAGCCTTCGACCTCTTCGATGTTCTCGATGCCGCCCAGACCGGCGACGATCTTCTCAGCCTTGCTGGCCATCTGGTTTCTCCCTCTGTCTCGGCCCTTCGGCGGCTCTGCCGGGTGCCGTCCTGCGCTGTGCTTTGGGGTGGGCCTCGACCGTCGGGCGGTGAGGTCCGTGCCGGAGGCTGACGCGGGTTCAGCTGCGGTCGTGCTGGCGGGCAGCGCGACAAGCATGACCCGAGCCGGTCCGGTATGCCACGTTAGACCACTTTTGGCCCATTTCGGCGCGCAGGCTTCCGACCGCCGCCCGAGGATGACGATCAGCGGGGCTCGCGTCCCGGCGTGCGGCCTGCGCCCCAAAGTGGTCTACACCAATATATGTGTACTCCGATGAACGCAGGAAGGACCCCGGGTGTTCCTGGCCCCGCCCGAGGGTCCCGCACCGGGTCTCCCGACGGCAACTGCTCCCGGAGGGCGGATGATGAGTTCGGCAGGAGCCACGGCCCCGCGGACCACCCGGTGGCACACCTTCTACGGCGGACTCCAGAAGATGGGCCGCTCGCTGCAGCTGCCGGTCGCGGTGCTCCCCGCGGCCGGCCTCCTCAACCGGCTCGGCCAGCCCGACGTCTTCGGCAAGGACGGCCTGGGCTGGACCGACGTCGCCAAGGTGTTCGCGGCGGCCGGCGGCGCCCTGCTGGACTCCGCGCTCGGCCTGCCGATGCTGTTCTGCGTCGGTGTGGCGATCGGCATGGCCAAGAAGGCGGACGGCTCGACGGCCCTGGCGGCCGTGGTCGGTTTCCTCGTCTACTACAAGGTCCTGCACGCCTTCCCGGAGAGCTGCAAGCCGCCGACGGTGCTGGTCAGCGACCAGTGCGTGGACTACTCCTCGGCGAAGGCGGCCAACGCGACGTACCAGAACCCGGGGGTGCTCGGCGGCATCCTGATCGGCCTGATGTCGGCCTGGCTGTGGGTGCGGTACCACCGCACCAGGCTGGTCGACTGGCTGGGCTTCTTCAACGGCCGCCGCCTGGTTCCGATGATCACCGCACTGGTCGGCATGCTGACCGCCGCGCTCGCGCTGTGGGTCTGGCCGCCGATCGGCCGCGCCCTGTTCGACTTCTCGCAGAACCTCGCCGATCTCGGCGCGGGCGGCGCGGGCGTCTTCGGCCTGTTCAACCGCGCACTGCTGCTGATCGGCATGCACCAGTTGCTGAACACCTTCGTCTGGTTCCAGTTCGGGGAGTTCACCAAGGCCGACGGCACCGTCGTGCACGGCGACATCCCGCGATTCCTGGCGGGCGACCCGACGGCCGGCCAGTTCCAGTCCGGTTTCTTCCCCATCATGATGTTCGCGCTGCCCGCCGCCGCGCTCGCGATCGCCCACGCCGCCAAGCCGCACCGCCGCAAGGAGATCTACGGCCTGATGCTCTCGGTCGGCCTGACCTCCTTCGTCACCGGCGTCACCGAGCCGATCGAGTACTCCTTCGCCCACATCGCCCCGGCCCTGTACGGCGTGCACGCGCTGCTGACCGGCGTCTCGATGGCGGTCACCTGGGGGCTCGGGGTGCACGACGGCTTCAGCTTCTCGGCCGGCCTGATCGACTACGTCATCAACTGGGGGCTGGCCACCAAGCCGTGGCTGATCATCATCATCGGACTCTGCTTCGCCGCGGTGTACTACGCGCTCTTCTGGTTCATCATCGTGAAATTCGACCTGAAAACACCGGGCCGCGAGGAGGAGAGCGAGGTCGAGGACGTCACCAAGGCCTGAATCCCGCCGCCCCGCACATCGCCCGCAAAGGCCCTTGGACCCGCTGCGCCGGGGCCCTTCGTCATTTCGGGAAAGGACTGAATTCCCGGTCCGACGGCCGCGGAAAAGATAATTCGGCCGCGATCCGGCCGCCCGGCGACGCTCCTGACCACGCCCGACCGCGGGTGGGGGACGCCACATCCGGCACGTCCGCGACGCCACGATCACTCTCAGTAGCCGCCGCGCACGCCCCGGAGCGGCGGGATCGTCCGGCGCGACCCCCGGGCGCCTGCCCCGGCCCGGTGCCGTACGGCGACGGCGCTTTTTGTTGCGCAAATAGCCAAAATCCCAATCGCGACTGAAATCATGATCGTCGTTCCGCGACTAGGTTTCGATTTCATAGCGCTTCCGGGCGGCGGTGCTTTCCGGGGTTCCCCGCCTTCTCCGCCCGTGCTACAAAACTGGTCTACACCACACGTGGTGTAGACCAGTTCGCGGTTCGGCCCCCTGTGCCTTCCCCCGACCGACCGCCATGCCGTTAGGAACCCACCCCCATGAGTCAGTCTGCGCAGGCACCGACGCCCGCCACGGCTCCGGCCACGCCAAGCCCCGCCAAGAAGTTCGGCCAGACCCTCCTCCAGGGTCTGCAGAAGATGGGTCGCAGCCTCCAGCTGCCGATCGCCGTGCTCCCCGCGGCCGGCCTGCTGCTGCGTCTCGGCCAGGACGACGTCTTCGGCAAGGACGGCCTCGGCTGGAACAAGGTCGCCTCGGTCTTCGCCACTGCCGGTGACGGCGTCTTCAGCAGCCTGCCGCTGCTGTTCGCGGTGGGCATCGCGATCGGCTTCGCCAAGAAGGCGGACGGCTCCACCGCCCTCGCCGCGCTGGTCGGCTTCCTGGTGTACAAGAACGTGCTCACCGCGTTCCCGGTCACCGAGGGCCACATCGAGGGCGACAAGTGGATCAAGCCGGTCTACCAGGACCCGGGCGTGCTCGGCGGCATCGTGATCGGCCTGCTGGCCGCCGTGCTGTGGCAGAAGTACCACCGCACCAGGCTGGTCGACTGGCTGGGCTTCTTCAACGGCCGCCGGCTCGTCCCGATCATCATGGCCTTCGTCGGCACCGGCGTCGGTGTGCTCTTCGCCCTGACCTGGGGCCCGGTCGGCGACGCCATCAAGAGCCTGAACGACAGCCTGATCGGCGCCGGTGCGTTCGGCGCGGGTGCCTTCGGCCTGGTCAACCGCGGTCTGCTGCCGGTCGGCATGCACCAGTTCGTGAACTCCTTCGCCTGGTTCCAGACCGGTGACTTCACCCAGCCGGACGGCACCGTCGTCCACGGTGACCTGCACCGCTTCTTCGCCGGCGACCCGACCGCCGGGCAGTTCATGTCGGGCTTCTACCCGATCATGATGTTCGCGCTGCCCGCCGCCGCGCTGGCCATCGCCCACGCCGCCAAGCCGCACCGCCGCAAGGCCGTCACCGGCATGATGATGTCGCTGGCCCTGACCTCCTTCGTGACCGGTGTCACCGAGCCGATCGAGTTCGCCTTCGTCTTCATCGCCCCGGTCCTGTACGTCATCCACGCGCTGCTCACCGCGGTCTCGATGGCCGTCACCTGGGCCCTCGGCGTGCACGACGGCTTCACCTTCTCCGGCGGTCTGATCGACTACGCGCTGGCCTGGAACAAGGCCACCGACCCGTGGCTGATCATCCCGATCGGCCTGGTCTTCGCCGCGCTGTACTACTTCCTCTTCCGCTTCGCGATCACCAAGTTCGACCTCAAGACCCCGGGCCGTGAGGACGACGACGAGATCGAGGACGTGACCAAGGCCTGAGGTCCGTCCGCCCACCGTCGAGGCCCCGCCCGGCCGCTGCTCCCCCAGCGGCCGGGCGGGGCCTTCGGCATGTCCGTCAGGTGGAAACAGCGGTTGACGAACCGACGGACCCCCTGGTCAACTGAAGCGGTGAACGCCTCGTGCCCGCTGGTCACCCGCAGCCACATCGACTTCGGTCGCGTGTGGTCCGCGGCGTGTCGCGGCTGAGCTGACCGTTCCCCCACCGCCGCCCGGCTGACGTCCCGCCCGGCGCCGGTCCTCCTCCCCTTCCGCCCGCCCGGGCCCAGCCCGTCCACGGGCCGTCACCGCACGGCCGCGCGCACCCGGGTGCCGACGGCCGCCCGCACGCGTCCCCACGTGTGCGCACGAGGAAAGTCAGGCTCGCCATGCCCCGCCAGTTGCACCTGTCCGCCGCCGTCGACGCCGCCACCGAACAGCCGGGCCGCCTCGACGCCGGGTACTACGCCGCCCTCGCCCGCCTCGCCGAGCGGGCCACCCTGGACTTCGTCACCCTCGACGACTCCTTCACCCCCGAACCACGCCGCCCCGACGCGCTCGCCACCCTCGCCCGGATCGCCCCGCTGACCAGCCGGGTCGGGCTGGTGCCCACCGTCACCACCACCCACACCGAGCCCTTCCACACCTCGATCTCGGTCAACACCCTGGACTGGGTGAGCGAGGGCCGGGCCGGCTGGCTGCTCGGCGTCTCCACCACCGAGGCCGAGGCAAGGGCCTTCGGCCGCCGCCCGGTCGCCCCCGAGGACGAGCTGTGGGCCGAGGCGGCCGACGCCGCCGAGGTCGCCGCCCGGCTCTGGGACAGCTGGGAGGACGACGCGGAGATCCGCGACACCGCCACCGGTCGCTTCATCGACCGCGACAAGCTGCACTACGTCGACTTCGAGGGCCGGCACTTCTCGGTCCGCGGCCCGTCCATCACCCCGCGCCCGCCACAGGGCCGCCCGGTGGTGGCCGTCCCGGTGACCGCAGCCGACCTCGCCCGGAACGCCTCCCCGGGCGGGCGCGCCCGGGTGGCCACCGCGATCCGGTACGCCGACGTGGTGCTGCTCGACGCCCCCGACCGGGCCGCCCGGCTGACCGCCGCCACCGAACTGCGGCTGCGCTCCGGCGAACACCTGCGCATCCTCGCCCGGCTCGACGCCGCCCTGCCCGACCGGGCCGCCGAGGAGCGGCTGCTCGCCGAACTCACCGCGACCGGCACCGGCGTGGACGGCTTCCACCTCGCCCCCGCCGAACCCGAACGCGACCTGACCGCCGTCGCCGAGCGGATCGCCCCCGCCCTGCGCGCCACCGGGCTGCTGCGCACCGGGTACTCCGGCCGCACCCTGCGCGACCACCTCGGCCTGGCCCGCCCGGCCAGCCGCTACGCGGCCCCCACCGGCACCGAGAACGCCGACACCGAGAACGCCGGCACCGAGAACGCCGGCTCCCCCGCCCTCGCCGAGGTGACCCGATGACGAACCGTCCGCTCAAGCAGATCCACCTCGCCGCACACTTCCCCGGCGTCAACAACACCACGGTGTGGAGCGACCCGGCCTCCGGCAGCCACATCGAGTTCGCCTCCTTCCGGCACCTCGCGCAGACCGCCGAGCGCGGGAAGTTCGACTTCTCCTTCCTCGCCGAGGGCCTGCGGCTGCGCGAGACCAAGGGCCGCATCCACGACCTGGACGTGGTCGGCCGCCCCGAGTCAATCACCGTGCTGAACGCACTGGCCGCCGTCACCGAACGGCTGGGCCTCGCCGCCACGGTGAACGCCACCTTCAACGAACCGTACGAACTCGCCCGCCGCTTCGCCTCCTTGGACCACCTCTCCGGCGGCCGCGCGGCCTGGAACGTGGTCACCTCCTCCGACGCCTTCACCGGCGAGAACTTCCGCCGCGGCGGCTACCTCGACCGCGCCGACCGCTACACCCGGGCCGCCGAATTCGTCCAACTGGCACGGGAGTTCTGGGACGCCGGGGAGCAGGGCGTCCGCCACCGCGGCCCGCAGTTCGAAGTCGAGGGCCGGCTCTCGCTGCCCCGCCCGCCGCAGGGCCACCCGGTCGTCATCCAGGCCGGCGACTCCGACGAGGGCCGGGAGTTCGCCGCCGCCACCGCCGACGTCGTCTTCAGCCGGCACTCCACCTTCGCCGACGGCCGGGCCTTCCACGCCGACGTCAAGCGCCGGCTGGCCGGGTACGGGCGCAAGCCGGACGAGCTGAAGATCATGCCCGCCGCCACCTTCGTCCTCGGCGACACCGACGCCGAGGCGGCCGAGCGGGCCGCCGAGGTCCGCCGGGCCCAGGTCGGGCCGCGCACCGCGCTCAACCACCTGGAGCAGGTCTGGGGCGTCGACCTCTCCGACCACGACCCGGACGGGCCGCTGCCCGCCTTCGACCCCGACCCGGACAGCGCGCTGGTCCAGGGCCGCGTCCGCATCCCGGACCCGGTGGGCACCGCCGAACGGTGGCGGGCGCTGGCCGCCGAGAAGGGGCTGAGCAGCCGCGAACTGGTCATCGAGGTGACCGGCCGGCAGTCCTTCATCGGCTCCCCCGCCACCGTCGCCGGGCAGATCGACCACTTCGTGCAGCAGGACGCGGCCGACGGCTTCATCCTGGTCCCGCACCTCACCCCGGGCGGGCTGGACGAGTTCGTCGACCGGGTCGTCCCGCTGCTCCAGGAGCGCGGGGTGTTCCGCACCGACTACACCGGCCCCACCCTGCGCGACCACCTCGGTCTGCCGGTGCCCGGACGGCGCTGACGGCGCTGACGGCGCTGACGGCGCTGACGGCGCTGACGGCGCTGACGGCGCTGACGGCGCTGACGGCGCTACGGTCCCGGTCCGCCCGGACAGCCGGCGGACCGGGACCGGGAGCCGTCAGCCGGCACGACGGCGGCGCCGGATCACCGCGAACGCGCCGCCACCGATGCCGAGCAGCACCGCCCCGACGCCCGCGATCAGGCCGGTCCGGTCGCTGTCGGCTCCGGTGGAGGCCAGGTGGGCGTCCGCCGCCCGGGCGGCGGTCACCTCGGCGTTCACGCCGCCGTCGGCCGCCGGAACGGGCACGTTGGCCGTCGGCGCGGACGTCGGCGCGGACGTCGCGGCCGGGGCCTCGGTGACGTCACCCGTCGCACGGACCGGCGCGCCGGCGCCCGGCTTCTGCTCGGCCGAGGCGGCCGGGGCTTCGGCCGGGGTGTCGGCCGAGGTGTCAGCCGGGGCGGCCGCGGGAGCCGGGTCCTGGGCGGTCGGCTTCGGGGCGGTGGGGGCGACGACCTGCACGGTGGCGCCGGGCGAGCACATGGTGGTGCCCTGGAAGGGCTGGCCGTCGGCCTCGTTGATGTAGACGCACGGGTTCAGCTCCGTCTTGCCGAGCGGGGTGTCGGCGGGGTAGCTGACCCGGACCCGCTTGGTCGCCAGACTGTCGGGCGCGGCCGAGGAGTTGCGGCCGTCCAGGTAGAAGCCCGCCGACGGCTCCGGCTCGGTGGTGACCGCCGGCAGGGCGGTCCAGGTGCCGTCGTCGCCGCGGACCTCGACCTTGGCGTGCCGGTCCGCGAACAGCACGTTGCCCAGGTTGGTGTAGGCGGACGGCGTCGGGTTGCGGAGCAGCGCGTCGAACTCGATCGGCGCACCGCCCGCGACGACCGTGGCCGGCACCTGGAGGAGGTGGTTGGAGATCGCCTCCACCGTGATCGTGTGGGTGTCGCTGACCGGCGGCTGGACCGGGTTGTCCGGCCGCGAGCCCTTGACCACGGTGCGGAAGGTGAGGACCGGGCCGACGCCGCCGTTGCTGGCTCCGTTGTGCGGCTCGCCCATGGGGGCGCCGAGGCGCAGACGGACGTCGTTCCCGCCCGGCGGGATGACGAGCTTGCCGGTGGTGCCCGAGTAGACGATCTTGTCCGCCTCGGTGCGCGCCTTCAGCTCCACGCTCGTCCAGGTGCCGAACTCGTTGACGTGGTCGAGGCTGAGGGCGTGCGGCGGCGCCCCGCCCGGGGTCTCGATCGAGAGTTCCAGCACGACGCTGATGCCCTGGTCACCCGGGTTCGCGATCGTCTCGGTGAACTCCACCGGCCCGCCCGCGGCGCCGATCACGGCCGGGGTGTGGACGGTGAGGCCGAGCGGCCCGGAGTCCGCGAAGGCCGGGACGGCGGTCACGGCGCCGCCGGCGACCAGCGCGGCGGTGAGCACGGCCGCCGGCACGAGGCCGCGGGTCTGACGCAGGACACGGTTGATCTTGCGCATAGCTCGGTTGTCTTGCACATGGCCCCCCTGGATTTCCGCTCTGGAGCGGCACGGCCGCGTCCGGGCAGCACAAAGCAAGCCCGGTTGACTGGTGTGACCGCGGTCGCGCTCGACGGGCCGACCGGTCCGAGCGGATTTCCCCCCGCTCACTGACAAGGACGTGTGGGGGGCTGGGGGGTTGCAGGTCGATTCCGAGAATTTTCCGGGACTCCGGGGAGCCCCGCCGACCGGGTCAGATCTCGTAGACCGCGCCGGCCCGGGCCAGCTCGACCGGGCCGGTGTACGCGGCGGCGGCGTCGCGGCGGTTGCGCTCGGCGTCGGTCCACGGCGGGATGTGGGTGAGGACGAGCCGGCGGGCCCGGGCGGCGGTGGCGTGCTCGCCGGCCTCCCGGCCGTTGAGGTGGACGGCCCGGTAGGTGTCGCGGCCGTCCTGGTACGCGGCCTCGCAGAGGAACAGGTCGGTGTCGCGGGCGAGTTCGACGAGTTCGGGGCTCTCCCCGGTGTCGCCGGAGTAGACCAGCGAACGGCCGGCGTGCTCCAGCCGGAAGGCGAAGGCGTCGACGGGGTGGTTGACCTGGGCGACGGAGACCCGGAAGGGGCCGAGCTCGAAGCTGCCGGGGGTGACGGTGCGGAACTCGAACACCTCCTTCATCCCGGGGTTCTCCGGCATGTCGTACGCCCGGGCGAGCCGCTCGGCGGTGCCGGCCGGGCCGTACACCGGCAGGAGGTCGGGGCAGCCCTCGACGCGGTAGTTGCGGGCGACCCAGTAGGCGCACAGGTCGACGCAGTGGTCCGCGTGCAGGTGGCTGAGCAGGACGGCGTCGACCTCGTAGATGCTGGTGTACTTCTGCAGCGCGCCGAGCGCGCCGTTGCCGAGGTCGATCACCACGCGGTAGCCGTCGGCCTCGACCAGGTAGCTGGAGCAGGACGAGTCGGCGGACGGGAAGCTCCCCGAGCACCCCACCACGGTCAGTTTCATCCGAGCCCCTCCGCCCCGACACGTCCCGGCTGCTGCTGGAAAACGGCATGGAAAACAGCATGGAAAACGGCAGGCCGGGCCGGTGGACCGGCCGGTAGCACTGCGTTGGTGTGTCGAGGGTAAGGGCGGAGCGGCACTTTGCCCCCGTCCCCGTGCCGGGCTGTGGCTGGAATCACCAGAACGCGGGGGAGGCGACGGGGGCCGCGGATCAGCGGTGCCGGGGGCGGTTGCGGGCCCAGGCGCGGACGGTGTCGGGGTACCAGCGGGGGTGGCTGCTGCCGTCGATCACGTCGGGGTCGGGCAGCAGCCCGTGCCGGCGGTAGTTGCGGACGGTTTCGGGCTGGACGTTGATGTGCCGGGCGATCTCGGCGTACGACCACAGTTCGTCGCTTGTCACGAGGGCACCTCCGGGGGACGGGGGCGGACGTTCGTGAGGCAGCCTTTCCGGGCGGCACCGGTGCGTTCACGACAGAACGGGCGCTGTGGCGGTTTCGTGACGAACCGGGAGCGATGTGCGGACAAATGCTCAATTGTCACAGTCGCCACGGTGGTGGCGTTCACCGTCGGCCCGGTACGGTTCGCCGCATGAGTGGCATGACGGGAATCTGGCCGGTCCTGGCGGTGGCGGGCGTCGCCGCGCTGGCGGCCGTCGCGGCGGTGCTGGTGAAGCGCACCCGCCCGGCCCCTCGCCCGGCCGGGCCGACCGGTCCGCGGCCGCGCCCGAGCTCCCGGGACCGTCCGGAGCCGCAGGAGATCTGGTGGGCGCAGGTGCCGTTCGAGGACGGCCCCGGTTCCAAGGACCGCCCCTGCCTGGTGCTGCGGGTGCACGGCCGGACCGCCACCGTCGTGAAGATCACCAGCAAGCACCATGCCGAGCGGCCGGGCGTGCTGCCGCTGCCGCCCGGTTCGGTGGGTGACCGGCAGGGCCGGACCAGTTGGCTGGAGACCGACGAGCTGCGCGAGGTGCCGCTGTCGGCGTTCCGCCGCCGGGCCGGCACGGTCGACCGGCAGGTCTGGGCCCGGGCGCAGAAGTCGCTACAGCACTAGAAGTCGCTGCAGCACTGGTCGGCACGGCACTGGTCGGCACGGCACTGGTCGCGACGGCACTAGGCCCAGAGCTGGCCCTGCAGTGCCTCGACCGCCGCCTCGGTGGACTCGGCGGTGTAGATGCCGGTGGACAGGTACTTCCAGCCGCCGTCGGCGACCACGAAGACGATGTCCGCGCGTTCCCCGGCGGCCGCCGCCTTGCGGCCGACGCCGATCGCGGCGTGCAGGATGGCGCCGGTCGAGACGCCCGCGAAGATGCCCTCCTGCTGGAGGAGTTCACGGGTGCGGCGGACGGCGTCCGCGGAGCCGACCGAGAAGCGGGTGGTGAGCACCTCGGCGTCGTACAGCTCGGGGACGAAGCCCTCGTCGAGGTTGCGCAGCCCGTACACCAGGTCGTCGTAGCGCGGCTCGGCGGCGACGATCCGCACGCCGGGGACCTTCTCGCGCAGGAAGCGGCCGACGCCCATCAGGGTGCCGGTGGTGCCGAGGCCGGCCACGAAGTGGGTGACGGTCGGCAGGTCGGCGAGGATCTCGGGCCCGGTGGTGGCGTAGTGGGCGCCCGCGTTGTCGGGGTTGCCGTACTGGTAGAGCATGACCCAGTCGGGGTGCTCGGCGGCGGTCTCCTTGGCGATCCGGACGGCGGTGTTGGAGCCGCCGGCGGCCGGGGAGGAGATGATCTCGGCGCCCCACATCCGGAGCAGTTCGCGCCGTTCCTCGCTGGTGTTCTCGGGCATCACGCAGACCATCCGGTAGCCCTTGAGCTTGGCGGCCATGGCGAGCGAGATGCCGGTGTTGCCGCTGGTGGGCTCCAGGATGGTGCAGCCCGGGGTGAGTCGGCCGTCGGCCTCGGCGCGTTCGATCATGTGCAGCGCCGGGCGGTCCTTGATCGAACCGGTGGGGTTGCGGTCCTCCAGCTTGGCCCAGAGGCTCACCAGGCCCTCGGCGTTGCCGGGGACGGCGGCGGACAGCCTCGGCAGGCGGACCAGCGGGGTGTTGCCGACGGCTTCGAGCGGACTGTCGTATCGCAAGGGAGGCCTCCGGCCACGGCGGTGCGGGTGAAGAGGGGTGGCTCCCCCGCCACCGGGCGGGGGAGCCGGGAGGTCAGCGGGCGCCGCCGGCCACGGCGGGCAGGATGGTGACGCTGTCGCCGTCGGCGAGGGCGGTGGAGATGCCCTCCAGGAACCGGACGTCCTCGTCGTTCAGGTAGACGTTGACGAAGCGGCGCAGCTCGCCGCCGTCGACCAGGCGGGCGGCGATGCCCGGGTGGCGGGCGTCGAGGTCGGCGAAGAGTTCCCCGAGGTTGCTGCCGTTGCCCTCGACGGCCTTGGCGCCGTCGGTGTAGGTGCGGAGGATGGTCGGGATGCGGACCTCGATGGCCATGGGTGCGCTCCTGTGCGAGTCGGGTGGAGTTGGTGGGCCGCGGCGGGCGCGGCCGGGCGGACGGTGCCCGGGGCGCGGCACCGCCGGTTCGGCGGCGGGCCCGGGGCGGGGCGGCTCTCAGCGCGAGCGCGCGGGCGTGCCGGGACAGATCGCACCGGCGTGCCGGCACAGGTCGATGTGCAGGCGCGCCACGAGGCGGGTGCCCGGGGCCTGGTTGCTCACATCGACGGAACGCATGGGCTCATCGTATAGATTCCCGGGCCCGCTCCGACATGCCTGTCTCGGGATCCGGATGTTTCGGTATCCGATGCCGAGACGTGGCCGGAATCAAACGGGCCCGCCGACCGCTCGCGGAGGGTCGGCGGGCCGCGCCCAGGTGGGTGCTGGTCAAGCCTGGTAGGCCTCGACGACCTGGACGTCTTCCTCTGTGATCTCGCCGTCCACGATGCGGAACGAACGGAACTGGTAGGGGTCGTCCCCGCCGTTGCCGTCGGCGGTGGAGACCAGGACGTAGTGGGCGAACGGCTCGGAGGCGTAGCTCACGTCGGTGCGCGAGGGGTAGGCCTCGGTGGCGGTGTGGGAGTGGTAGACGACGACGGGCTCCTCGTCCCGGTCGTCCATCTCGCGGTAGAGCTTGAGCAGGTCGCCCGAGTCGAACTCGTAGAAGGTGGGCGAGCGGGCGGCGTTGAGCATCGGGATGAACCGCTCGGGCCGGCCGCTGCCGGCCGGTCCGGCGACCACGCCGCAGGCCTCGTCCGGGTGGTCGGCGCGGGCGTGGGCCACGATCCGGTCGCGGAGTTCTCGGGTGATGGTCAGCATGTGGTCAGGATAGACACGCCCCGGCGGCTGTCCGCCGGGGCGTCCGAGGCTCGGTCAGTGGGTGTCCACGTTTCCGTTGCGGGCGTGCAGGTGGTCGTGGGCGTGGGCGTGGACGGCCTGCGGGTTGCGGCGCTTGAGCACCTGGTAGCCGATCACCAGCAGCACGGCCCAGCCGGGGAAGACGTACAGCGAGATCCGGTTGTCCTCGTCCAGGCCGATCAGCACCACGACCAGGGCCAGGAAGGCGAGCGCGGCCCAGCTGACCCAGATGCCGCCGGGGGCCTTGAAGGTGGGCGGGGGCAGGTGGCCGCCCTTCCAGGCCTTGCGGTAGCGGATCTGGGAGATCAGGATCATCGCCCAGGTCCACAGGCCGCAGACCGTGGCGACCGAGGTGATGTACTCGAACGCCCGTGCCGGGACGAGGTAGTTGAGCACCACGCCGGCGCCCATCAGCAGGCAGGAGACGGTGATCGCGAAGGCCGGGGTGCGGCGGGTGTTGAGCTTGGTGAGCTGCCCGGGGGCCTGGCCGCGCAGGGCGAGGTCGCGCAGCATGCGGCCGGTGGAGTACATCCCGGAGTTGCAGGAGGAGAGCGCCGCGGTGAGCACCACGAAGTTGATGATGCCGGCCGCCGCCGGGATGCCGATCTTGCCGAAGGCGGCGACGAACGGGCTGACGCCGGGCTGGAACTCCCGCCACGGCACCAGCGAGAGGATGACCACCAGGGCGCCGATGTAGAACAGCGCGATGCGCCAGGGCAGGGTGTTGATGGCGCGCGGCAGGGTCTTCTCGGGGTTCTCGCTCTCGCCCGCGGTGACGCCGACGAGTTCGACGCCGAGGTAGGCGAACATGACGATCTGCAGGGTCATCACGGTGGCGCCGATGCCCTTGGGGAAGAAGCCGCCGTCCTGCCACAGGTGGGTGATCGACGCGGTGTCACCGGCCTTGCTGAAGCCGAGGGTCAGCACGCCGATGCCGATCAGGATCATGCCGATGATGGCGGTGACCTTGACCATGGAGAACCAGAACTCGATCTCGCCGAACAGCTTCACCGAGATCAGGTTGGCCGCGTAGAGGATGACCAGGAAGGTCAGCGCGCTGGCCCACTGCGGGATGTCCGGCGCCCAGAA
Organism: Kitasatospora sp. NPDC048296; assembly: GCF_043201815.1. Lineage (NCBI taxonomy): Bacteria > Bacillati > Actinomycetota > Actinomycetes > Kitasatosporales > Streptomycetaceae > Kitasatospora > Kitasatospora sp. NPDC048296. The sequence goes on along the minus strand of NZ_JBICZB010000025.1, from coordinate 62,230 downwards.
CTTGACGTACACGGCGGCGGCGGTGGTCTCCGCCATGCCGGTGACGACCCAGAACAGCCAGTACGTCCAGCCGGTGACGTAGCCGGCGAAGGGGCCGAGGAACTCCCGGGCGTACTCGGCGAAGCTGCCGGAGACCGGGCGGTAGGTGAGCAGTTCGCCGAGGGCCCGCATGATCGCGAAGATCACCAGGCCGGCCACGGCGTAGGACAGGATCAGGCTCGGGCCGGACTTGGAGATCGCGGTGCCGGCGCCGAGGAACAGGCCGGTGCCGATCGCTCCGCCGATCGCGATCATCTGGATCTGGCGGCTGCCGAGTCCCCGCTCGTAGCCCTCCTCGTCCGGTTCCTCGTCGACCACCTGGTCGTAGATCTGCTCGGCCATGGTCACCGTCCTGGGTGGGTCTCGTGGGTGGGGAGAAGTCGTACCACGCAGGGTCCGGATAGCGGTGTTCATCTGAGCGATATTTGAGCATGACCTGTTACGGTTTGCCCGATTTAAACGAGAATGCCCCGGTCGATCGTCCACATGCTGGACGGAACGGCCGGGGCTTGCCCGAAAGCGGGCAGGATTGCCCGGGAAGGCGGACGAAACAGGTCCGCCGTCAGTCGGTGATCGCCTCCAGCAGCGACTCCTGGAGCGCTCCCAGCCACAGGTAGGCCATCACCAGCGGCTTGCGCTCGTCACTGTCCGGCAGCTCGTAGAGGCCCTGCTCGTCGTCCTCGGTGACCTCCAGCCGCACCCCGAGGGTCAGCCGCAGGTCGTTGAGTGCGCCCAGCCAGCGCAGGCAGTCGGCGGCGGGCAGCTTGAGCACCCCGGCGCCGCCGAGGCCGTCCAGCGCCCGGACCACCTGCAGCGCGTCGTCCCGCTTGCGGGCCCGCAGGTCGAGCTCGGTGTAGCGGCGGAACTCGCCGGAGGCGACCACCGCCTCGACGTCGTCCGGCGTCGCCGGATCGCCGTAGGCGTTCGGGAACAGCCGGGCCAGCGCCGGGTCGGCGGGGGCCTCGGTCGGGCCCTCGGCGAACAGCGCGGCCAGCGGGTCACCGCCGCCGTCGCCGCCCGGGCCGGGGCCGATCAGCTCCAGCATCTGCACTTCCAGCGAGCGCAGGATGGAGGCCTCCACCTCGTCCAGCGCGATCGCCGCGCCGCCATCGCCGATGCTCTCGAACAACCCAGCCATCTGTATCGGTCAGCCCGTCTTCGTCGTCTTCGGCCGCGCCGCCGGACCGGCGGCCGGTCAGTCGTATGTGTGCCGGTGCGCACCCGGTCGCACGCGTACCGACGTGCGCCCGGACAGGGTCAGTCGTGCTGGAGCGTCGCCCACAGGCCGTAGCCGTGCATCGCCTGGACGTCGCGCTCCATCTCCTCGCGCGAACCGCTGGAGACCACCGCCCGGCCCTTGGTGTGCACGTCCATCATCAGCTTCCGGGCCTTGTCCTTCGGGAAGCCGAAGTAGGCCTGGAAGACGTACTGGACGTAGCTCATCAGGTTGACCGGGTCGTTGTGCACGATGGTCACCCAGGGCGTGTCCGGCTCGGTCACCGGCTGCCCTTCGACCTCCGGGCGCTCGATCTCCACGGGCGCGACACTCACCGGCGGGCCTCCTCGTTGCACGCTCGTCCGTAATCCCTCAAGCCCCATGCTGCCATCCGGGGGACACCCGGGCGATTCCGGCCCGGGCCATCGCGCGAGAAATCGTCACTTTGACGCTAAGTGGTAGTAGCATCATCCTCATGGACGCCACTTCAGTGCGCGCGGCCGGGTCGACCGCGCTCCTCACCGACCGCTACGAGCTCACCATGCTGCAGGCCGCCCTGCGCAGCGGGGCCGCGCACCGCCGCTCCGTCTTCGAGGTGTTCACCCGCCGCCTGCCCGGCGGCCGCCGCTACGGCGTCCTGGCCGGCACCGGCCGGGTACTGGACGCCGTGGAGAACTTCCGCTTCAGCAGCGCCCAGTTGGGCTGGCTGGCCGACCAGGGCGTGGTCGAGGACGACACCCTGCGCTTCCTCGCCGACTACCGCTTCCGCGGCGACATCCACGGCTACCCCGAGGGCGAGGTCTACTTCCCCGGCTCCCCGGTGCTCACCGTGGAGGGCAGCTTCGCCGAGGCGGTGCTCCTGGAGACGGTGATCCTGTCGATCCTCAACTACGACTCCGCGATCGCGGCCGCCGCCTCCCGGATGACCGCCGCCGCCGGCGGCCGTCCGGTGATCGAGATGGGTGCCCGCCGGGCGCACGAGCAGGCCGCCGTCGCCGCCGCCCGGGCCGCCTACATCGCCGGCTTCGCCGCCACCTCCGACCTGGAGGCCGGCTTCACCCACGGCATCCCGACCACCGGCACCTCCGCCCACGCCTTCACCCTGGTGCACGACAGCGAGCGGGACGCCTTCCAGGCCCAGATCGCCTCGATGGGCAAGGGCACCACGCTGCTGGTCGACACCTTCGACCTGCACGAAGCGGTCCGCACCGCCGTCGAGGTGGCCGGCCCCGAGCTGGGCGCGGTCCGGATCGACTCCGGCGACCTCACCCTGCTGGCCCACCGGGTCCGCCGCCAACTGGACGAGCTCGGCGCCGAGAAGACCCGGATCATCGTCACCTCGGACCTGGACGAGTACGCGATCGCCGCCCTGGCCGCCGCCCCGGTGGACGGCTACGGCGTCGGCACCAGCCTGGTCACCGGCAGCGGCCACCCGACCTGCGCCATGGTCTACAAGCTGGTCGCCCGCGCCGAGACCGAGGACGGCCGGCTGGTGCCGGTGGCCAAGCGCGCGGCCGGCGGCAAGACCAGCATCGGCGGCCGCAAGTGGGCCGCCCGCCGGCCCGACGCCGAAGGCGTGGCCGAGGCCGAGGTGATCGGCACCGGCGCGGTCCCGGACGAGCTTCGGCCGCACCTGGTGCAGGTGCCGCTGGTGCTGGGCGGCGAGACGGTCGGCCGCGAGCCGCTGAGCGCCGCCCGCGAGCGGCACGTCCGGGCCCGGGCGGCGCTGCCGCTGTCGGCCACTCAGCTCTCCAAGGGCGACCCGGTCATCCCCAGCGAGCTGATCGACTGACCCCGGCCGGGCCGGATCCGCGCGGACCGGCGGTGGGCACTGAGGCCTTCCGCCCCCGCGCGCCACTCCCTAGAGTCAGCCGTAGAGTTCCCCTGGAATCCTCCAGAACCGCCGAGGCCCCCCACCACCGGGGCACACCGCCCCCACATCCGAGGATGCGAGCCATGCACCGGGCACTGATCGTCGTCGACGTGCAGAACGACTTCTGCGAGGGCGGCAGTCTGGCCGTCGCCGGCGGCGCCGAGGTGGCCGCCGCCATCACCGATCTGATCGCCGAGTCCTCCCCCGGCTACCAGCACATCCTCGCCACCCGGGACCACCACATCGACCCGGGCGAGCACTTCTCGGCCGAGCCGGACTACGTCTCCAGCTGGCCCGTGCACTGCGTGGCCGGCACCGAAGGCGTCGGCTTCCACCCCAACTTCGCGCCCGCCGTGATCTCCGGCGCGGTCGAGGCGGTGTTCGACAAGGGCGCCTACTCGGCGGCCTACAGCGGCTTCGAGGGACTGGACGAGAACGCCCGCGGCCCGGTGGAGTGGCTGCGCGAACGGCAGGTCGACGAGGTCGACGTGGTCGGCATCGCCACCGACCACTGCGTCCGGGCCACCGCCCTGGACGCCGTGCGGGCCGGCTTCACCACCCGGGTGCTGCTCGACCTCACCGCCGGGGTGGCGCCGGGAACCACCGCCGCCGCGCTGGACGAACTGCGGGCGGCCGGGGTCGAGCTGATCGGCACGCCGGTGGTCCGGTCGTAGCTCCGGTGAGCACGGGCGGCGTTCAGACCACCAGCAGTTCCACCACGTCCGTCCCGCCGACCCGGTAGGCCTCGCGCAGTTCGCCGCCGACCGCCTCCGGGTCGGCGGCCAGCCGGGCGCCGGAGACGTACACCACCCGGATGCCCAGGTACTCCATCCGGTGCTGGCCGCCGCGCACCCAGGCGGCCTCGCCCTCGCTGACGCAGCGCAGGTCCGAGTCCACCTCCACCGCGACGCCGCGCTCCGGCCAGTAGAGGTCCGGGACGGCGATGTAGGTGCCGCCGCGCATCCGCAGCTCGGGGGAGCTCAGCGGGGCGGGCAGCAGCCACTCGTCCACCAGTCGGCCGACCTGCTCCAGCACCAAGTCCCGGTCACCGGCGAGGAGTTCGTCCAGCGCCGCCCGCACCCGCGGCTCGCCGGTCAGCCCGGAGTCGACCAGCTCATCGGCCAACTCCCGTACCGTGCAGCGGTTCTCCGGGCGGGCGACGGCCTCGCGCAGCACCTCGCGCACCGGCGCCGGGGTGTCCGGGTCGGCCGTCCACTCGCACAGCGCGTCCGCGACCGCCCGGGCCACCGGCGCGCAGGCCAGGCCGTGCACCGAGCGGGCCACCAACTCCCGTTCGGTGCGCCGGATCCGCACCTCGCCGGCGTCCTTGAGCCGGCGCTGGCGGGGCACCAGGACGTCCACCCCGGTCACCGCGGGCAGCCGGGGCACGGCGGCGAAGCCGTACAACGCCAGCGCGGCGGCCCCGGTGATCACCGCACCCTCGCGGCGGCCCTCCTCCCGGCCGTTCTGCGCCGCGTACAGCAGCGCGGCCCACATCCGCTGCTCCGGGGTGGGCTCGCCGGACTGCAGCAGGTAGACCCGGGGCAGCAGCCGCTGCCAGGGGCCGCCCCGGCGGCAGTGCCCGGTGACGACCCGGGCCGGCACGCCCCGGGCGCGCAGCTGACTCGCGGTGACGACGTTCTGCTGACGCTTCGCCAGTTCCTCCAGGGACGGCGGCGACGAGGGAATCCGGTAGCTCATGCGACCCGCCTCGCTTCGCTCGCCCATGCGCACCCCTTGATGGTTCGCTCACTGCGTTCGCTCATGCCGACACCATCCCCAACCCCCGCCGCTCGCGAGTCGCAGCCTGACGCACTGTTACGCAACCGTCGCCAAACCGGGATCAGCCTGCACTAAAGTCCCCATACCCTCACTCATTTGGAGTAAATGACGTTCATATGGCTATCGGATCCGATCGAAAACGATCGCCGACCTGGTCGCCTGACCCAGAGTGATCAAGGGCATACGGCGAGGGACCCCCGGCGCGTCAATCCCGCCCCGGGGATTGCCTAGGCTTACGTCATGTCACGTGACGAGACCGCCGGCCTCCGCGCGGCCCAGCTCCGCCTCGGCCGCCTGCCCGGATACGTCCGCCGCCCGGACCCGGCCCGCCGCAGCGGCGAGAAGGGCCATACGTACAAGAAGGGCTGGGAGGTCCGCTTCACCGCCCGCAGCGAGGCGGAGATAGCCGAGATCCGCGACCTGGTGGTCGCCGCCGGGTTCGCGCCGGCCAGACCCTTCTTCAAGGGACACCAGCTCATCCAGCCGGTCTACGGCATGGCGGCCGTGCAGGCCTATCTGGCCGCTAGACAGGCAGCCGAGGAACACGCCGAGCGGGTCGCGCTCGGCCGGCGCCGGCGGGCGGCGGGGGCGCGCACGGGGGCGGCACGCGCCGGTACGGCGCACGCGGACGGCGCGCACCGGTGCGAGCGCGAGGAGGCCGCCACGGCGGCCCAGCTGGCCCGGCGGACGGCCTTTGAGGCATTTCCCGCCCAGGTCGAACGCGGCAGGACCGCCGATGACCGGATCGCCCCCTCGGAGGCCCGTACGAGCTCCTGACCGGGTGGCCCCGCGCCGCCCCGCCCCGCGCCCCGGTTGCCGCAGGCCGCCGGGGCGCGCGATCGCCGCAACCCGCCCCCGCCCACCGGTACCCGCCCCGACGCAACACCCACCGTGAGTGCGGTTGCGCGGATGGTTGTGCGGCCGCGACTTCGCGCCGTGGGCGTGGACGCCGGACCCGGCAGGCCCTACGGTGGCACCTCAGCTGCTCTGCAGCACCTCTCCTCATACACCCTCTGACCAGCTGCGACACGCTCGCACCTACGTCCCCCCGCACCATTGCGCAGCACTCCCAGGACCGGCCGCGACCGGCCCTCGCCCGACCTCGACCGGCAGTACCGCCGCCGCGCCGCACCGGCTGTCGCCGGAACCGGCCGAGCGGCGGCGGGTTCCGGGCATTCCATCAGATTGGTCACCCAGCGCACCGAGGGCCTACCGTAGAGTGAGCACAGATGATCGACCGTCAGAAACCCATCTCCCTTTCCGAGAAGACGAGATGACCAACCGTCACGCGAGCGCCGCCGGGCCTCCCCCCGAGCCCGGCGAACCGGAGGACGTACCACTGGAATTCGCGGCCTTCTGCGAACTCCACCGCCCCCGGTACCTCAGCTACGCCCGGGTATGGCTGGCCGAGCACGGCGACGCGACCACCGCCGTGCAGCAGGCCTTCGCGGAAATCGCCGTCCAGTGGCGGGAGTTACTGACCAGCCACAACCCGACCGCGCTGGCCTGGCAGATCCTGCGCGGCACCGTCGCGGAGCACACCCGGCAGGTGCCCGTCGCCCCGGACCGCCACCCCGCCGACGACGACCTGGCGATCCTCCACTACGTCGTCGGCCTCGCCGCACCCGAGATCGCCGACGTCATCGGCACCGACACCGCCAGCGTGGCCGGGCGGCTGCGGCGCACCATGCTGCACGAGGCCTCCGGTTGGTGACCCCGCCCGCCCCCGGGGGCCTCAGACCCGCTCGCCCGTCACGTCGTACAGGTGGTGCACCGGGTCGTGGATCAGGTAGCGGGCGAAGGACTCGACCGTGAACCGCGCCCCGTCGCTGCGGTCCCCGGTCCGCCGCCACTGCTCCCCCGCCACCGCGTCGAACGCCGCCGACAGAGCCTCGGCGGCCTCCGCCAGTTCCCCTGCCACCACCTGCGGTTGCTGCTCCCAGTAGCGCTCGGCCGCCGCCGTCTCGTCCTGGTTCCAGTTGGGGAACAGCGGGCCGTCCTGGTCCAGCATCAGGTTCAGCCGGACGAGGAACAGCCGGAAGACGTCCCGGACGTGGCAGGCGTACTCCAGGTCCGACCAGATCTCCGGGGACGGACGGCGCCGCAGCCCCTCCCCGTCGCCGGCCAGCACCGTCAGCCAGCCGTGCGCGTTCGCCCGGACCATCGCGGCGACGTCCGTGGCGGCCACTGCCGTGGTGTCCAACCCGCAGTCGGGGCACGGGCGTTCCAGCACCCAGGTCCAGTCCTTGGTGTCGGGGACGATCGCGTCGGCGGGGCTCAGGGCGTTCTCGGAAGTGCTCATGCCGCCCAGCATGGCGCCCGCCCGGACCACCCCACCAGCGGCCTGGGCGCCAGCGACCGCCGAATTACTGCCAGGGCGCCCCGCGCCACCGGGCCCGCAGGTCAGTGCCCTTGGCGCTCGTACTCCAGCCGGGCCGCCAGCAGGGCGCCCAGGTTCTCACGGCTCCACTCGCACACCGCGTCCATCGGCCCGAGCAGCGTGCGGCCCAGCGACGTCAGCGCGTACTCCACCCGCGGCGGGTTCTCGGCGTACTCGGTCCGGGCCACCACGCCGTCCTGCTCCATCGAACGCAGCGACTCCGCCAGCACCTTGGCGGTGATGCCGCTCAACGGGACCCGCAGCTCGGAGAAGCGGCGCGGGCCGTCCTCCAGACAACGGATGATCTTCCAGGCCCACTTGCGGCTGCCCAGCACCGGCACCGACTGCACCGGGCAGTCGGCCGGGAAGAAGTCCGCCGGCAACGGCGCGACACCGGTCTGCGTCATACCCCCGACGGTACCCGCTGGGGGCCGGTACCGTTGAAGTAACCGGCACCCTCCGGTCTACCGTCCCGGCAACGGCGGGCGAACCAGCCCGCCCCACCGGACAGGAGACCGCCATGACCAGCACCACCACCGGCCGGCAGCACCGCGCGGACGTCATCGTCTACGGCGCGGGCGGGCAGGTCGGCCGAGCCGTCGTCACCGAGGCCCGCCGGCGCGGCCTCACCGTCACCGCCGCCGTCCGCGACCCCGAACGCCACGCCGACCTCGCCGGGGAGGGCGTCACCCTGCTGCGCTGCGACGTCACCGACCCGGCCGCCGTCGCCGCCACCGCCCCCGGACACCCGGCCGCCGTCAGCTCCGTCTACACCCCCGACACCCCCTCCGCCGAGTTCTACCGCGCCGCCACCACCGCACTCGTCACCGGTCTCGACCGGGCCGACGTCCGACGACTCATCAGCGTCGGCATCGCCACCACCCTGGAGACCGCCCCCGGCGTCGCCGTCCACGACGACCCCGAATTCCCCGAGGCGTACCGCACCTTCTCCCTCGGCCACTCCGCCGCCCTCGACCTGCTGCACGACTCCCCCGCCACCCTCGACTGGGTCGTCGTCACCCCGCCGATGGACCTCGACCGCACCGCCCCCGGCACCGGCCGCTACCGCGTCGGCGGTCCCCAGGTCCTCGGCCCCCGCATCGCCCAGGCCGACCTCGCCGTCGCCGTCGTCGACGAACTCACCACCCCGGCCCACCACCGGCAGCAGATCGCCGTCGCCGAATAGCTCCCCCGCACGAACAATTCCCTGCACGAACGGGTATCGGCGGGCATCCTGGGCACCATGCCCGCCGACCTCTCCGCCCTCGCGGTGAAACCCACCCTGCACGGCCCCACCATCCGGCTCGTCCCCCTGGACGCCCGGCACACCGAGCCGATGTGGAAGCTCTGCACCGACCGGGAGACCAACCGACTCACCGGCACCCGAACGGTCTTCACCCGCGACCGGATCGAGAACTGGTGCGCCACCCGCCCCGACCAGCCCGACCGGATCGACCTCGCCGTCGAAGACCCCGCCACCGGCCGCTTCCTCGGCGAGACCGCCCTCAACGACGTCGACCCCGACAACTCCTCCGCCGGCTTCCGGATCGCCCTCACCCCCGACAGCACCGGCCGCGGCATCGGCACCGAAACCACCCTCCTGGTCCTGCGCCACGCCTTCGAGACCGTCCGCCTCCACCGCGTTCACCTCGACGTATACGAGTACAACGAACGCGCCGTCCACGCCTACCGGAAGGCCGGCTTCACCCTCGAAGGCCGCGCCCGCCAGGCCCACCACTGGGACGACCGCTACTGGGACGTCCTCCACATGGCCGCCCTACGCGACGACTGGCTCGCCGCTCACTGACCGGGGCCACCGTACGGGGGCCACTGCGGCGGCTGCTGCTGCGGCCAGGAGGTAGCGGCAGCCGCCCGCTTCCGCCGCCGCGCCATCAGCACCGCGGCCACCGACGCCCCGAGCACCACGGCACCGGCGGCCGCGGCGCCGATCACCAGGCCGGTGTTGTCGCTGCTGCCGCCGCTGTCCCCTTCGGGGACGACGGGCTGCACGGAGGGCTGGTCCGTCGCGTCGCTGTCGTCGTCGACCGGCGGGGACCCCTTCGACTCGGGCCGCTTCACGAGCGGGTTCTCCTTCGGCCCGTTGTCCACGGCCGGGTTCGCCTCCAGCGCCTTCGCGGGGGCGACGGTCCCGTAGCCGTAGTGGTTGTTGGGGACCACCGTCCCGTTGGCGGGCGGGGTGGCCGTCTTGATCATCCGGTTGACCACCTGACCGGCGGACAGGTCGGGGTACTTGGAACGGATGAGCGCGGCGGTGGCGGAGACGTAGGCGGTGGCGTCGGAAGTACCATCCCCAACCGCGTAGCTCGTCGGGGACTTCGCCGATGCGTGATAGATCCCCACGCCGGGCGCGATGAGCGTGGTCTCGGAACCCGATGTGGAGTCCTCCCAGACGACTCCCTTGGAGTCCGCCGCTCCTACGGCCACCACCCCCGGGAAAGCGGCCGGATATCCGACGCCGTCGCTCTTACCGTCGTTGCCCGTGGCCGCGACCAGCACAACGTCCTTCGACACCGCGTACGCCACAGCCTTGCGCGACTGCGAATCGAACTGCGAGCCCCCGAGGGACATGTTGATGACCTTCGCACCGTTGTCCGCTGCATAGCGGATGGCCGCCGCCAGGTCGTTCTGCTCAGGGATAGGACCGCCATCGCTCGTCCTCACCTTCACCGGAAGGATCTTCACCTTCGGGGCCAGGCCCATGACTCCGGCCTGCGTACCGTGCCCGTGCCCTGCAATCAGGCTCGCCATGGCCGTGCCATGGCCGTCGGTGTCGATGCGACCATCCGATTTGGTACCGGAGAAGTCAGCCCCAGGAAGGACCTGCCCGGTCAAGTCCTGATGCTCCGAGTTCACCCCGCTGTCGATCACCGCAACAGTGACACCCTCACCTTGGCTGATCGGCCAGATCTTCGTATCGGCCTCGAAGGTCTTCAGGGCCCATTGCTTGTCCCTGATCTGATCGGCGGATGCCGCCGGTGCGGCGACGGCCCAGACCAATGCCCCAGCGGCAAGGACCGCCGTACCACGCGCCAACAGGCGGCTCGTCAAACCCGGTCACCCCACTCAACGAGGCATCCCGCAGATCACCGACCTGCGGGATGCGATCAGATCACCCGTCCGTCTACGGACCGGCCTCATTCCACCACGTTCGGGTTGGTCGGCTTGTCCGACGCCCAGGTCTCCTCGTCCTCGACGAGGTAGTCCGGTCGCCTACCGTCCTTCCCACGGTCCTTCTTGCGGCGCTGTGCCTCACTCATCGGGACGCCGTGCGCCATAGCGCCCGTGCCACGGGCCTCGGCTTCAGCAGCCATCCGGTTCCGAGCCCCCAGTCCCGATCCGCCCTCCGTGAAGGCCTGCTTGCCACGTGCTCCGGCGCCGGGCGACGGCGTCTCACGGACAGCGCCCCCGGGCCGGGCCACAGAACCGCCCACCTGTTTGGTGCCCGATGCCCCACGGCCCCCGGCTCCGATGCCTGGATAGACCTCACCGCCACCCCCGGTACCGACGGCCCGGCCACTACGGGGACCCGTGCCCTCCACCGGTGTCGCGCTGCCGGGGAGTTCTTTGCCGCCGAATCCGGTCTTGCCCTGCCCGAGACCTGGCCCGACCGGGGTGCTCTGCATGGTCGGCCCCGAGGGATTGACCGTCGCCTGCCCATCCCCACCGGCGATCGGTCCGCTCGTGGGACCTGTGGGCGAGGTCGTGGTGAGGCCGGACGTCTGGGTCCCGGAAGTGACGGGGCTCGGCACGCTTCCGCTCGGACGGGACACCGGAGTGCCCGAGACACCCGAATCAGAAACACGGCTCGCTGTGGTCGACGGCTTCGGCGGGGCCTGCGCCGTACCTCCCTTGATCCCGGCGTCGGTCGGGGCGGCCACACTCCTGGAGGTGGAACCAGTCACCGTCGACGTCTGCGCGGACCTGGGCCGCTGCGGCGCAGTGACAGCCGCCGACCGCGCCGACGTTCCACCGACACCGAACGATGTCCCCGAGAACACTGCGGCCGTCACGGCTGCCGCCGCGTTGCTCGGGTCATCCTGCGATCCCGAATCACCGGGTTTCTTCTCAAAGCCCTTCTGCGAAGGCAACGGCGGAGCCTTCAATGCCGGCGTAGCGATCCGGTAGTGCATCGCCAGCGTCTGCATGATCGCCGCCGCTTCGGCCTTCTTCCGGTCGGCGACCTGGATGTGGTCGTCCTCGGTGCTGAAGACGTCTCCGACGGTGTCCTTGAACTTGTCCCAGTTGCCGGGTTCCTCCGGCATGTCGCGCTTGGCCTTGGCCATCGCCTCGGACATGTTGTGGAGGGTGTTGGCCGCGTCGTTGGCGTAGGCGGCGGCCTCGTTGATGTTGGCGGCGAGGGTGAGCATGGAGGAGTGGAAGGAGTCGCTGGTCGTTCCTTCCCAGGAGGTGGCCGCCTCGGTGCTGACCTTGGTGAGGGTCTTGCGGATCTCCTTGAGGGTGGTCGCCGCCTTGCGCCAGGGGTCGCCGGCGGCCATCACGGCACCGGGGTCCAGGGCCTGCGCCATCTTGCGGAGCTGGGCGTGGCTGTACTTGGTGAAGTCCGTGTAGACCACGGGTGGTTCCCCTCCGTTCGGGTCGCGGGCGGTGGCTAGCGGGTGGCGTTGCCGCGGACGGACGGGACTTGGTTCGCCTCGTAGGCGGCTTTGCTGGTGGCGGAGGGGTCGGCGACCGACCAGCCGTCGTCGGCGAGGTTGAGCTTCTTGGCCACGTGCTGGTCGTGTTCCTCGTAGTTGGTCGCGGTGAGTTCGGCGCTCTTCTGGGCCTCGTCGATGGCTTTCTGAAGCTGGTTGAGCACGTCGCGCAGCGCGTCCCGCATGGTGCCGTAGCGGTCGTGGATCTCGGTGGCCTCGGCGAAGGTACCGAAGGCGTCCTTGCCGATTCCGCTGAGCCCGTGGGTGTTGGTGCCGTTGGCGTCCTTCTCGAACGCCTTGAGCAGCAGCCGCACTTGGCCCGCGAAGGTGCGGAGCTGCTCGATCTCGACGCGGTAGCCCTGTCCGTTCCCGCCGGTCGAGCCGGTCCCTGATCCCACTTCGGCGCCTCCCCCGTTGCGTCCGTCCCCTGCGGTCGGGGCCCGGGCCCCGGCGTGTCATGTCTAACACACCGGGTCCGAATTCCGCCCGGGGTGGGGTCAGTTCGAGGGCGTCCGGGCGCGCTGGGCCTCGGCCAGGGCGCGGCGGCAGAGGGAGTCGGCGTGCCGGGTGGTCTCGGGCAGCCGGTAGCGGCGGGCGAGGTCGAGGGTGGTGGTGACGGCGGTGTCGAGGCCGATGCGGTGGCCGACCGAGACGTAGACGGGTTTCACGCCGGGGCGGGTGCGGACGGCGCGGCCGACCTCCTCGCCGGTGGCGGGGTCGGTGAGCGGGGTCCAGGAGCCGCGTTCGGCGTCGGGTTCGCGGTGGTCGAAGGTGAAGGGGGTCTTGGCGACGCCGAGGGTGCGCAGCCCGGTGAGGACGCCGAGGTGGCTGGCGAGGCCGAGGCGTCGGGGGTGGGCGAGGCCGTAGCCGTCGCAGACGACGGTGTCGGGGGTGCGGGTGAGGGCGGCCAAGGCGTCGAGGACGGCGGGGAGTTCGCGGAAGGCGAGCAGTCCGGGGACGTAGGGGAAGGCGATCCGGCCGACGGCGGTGGCCTCTTCGACGACGTCCAGGGTGTCCCGGTCGAGCAGGACGGCCGCGGCGACGACGAGGTCGCGGTCGTCGTCGTACGCGACGTCGACCCCGGCGATGAGCCGGTCCTCGGATCCGTCGTCGTCGACGGCCCGGACGAGCGGCCGGAGCCGTTCCTGTTCGGCGAGCGCCTGGGCCTCGGTGGTCGGCCAGTCGGCGGGGATGGGCACGGTCGGTTCCCCCGGTCTGCGTGGTGTGGACGTGTTCCACCGTACCGAGGGGCTCGGACGACCCCGGGGTGAGCCCGTGCGCCCCCTGTGCCCCCGACCCTGCGGGTTAGCCTGGACTTACCGAACTCCCCTGCCGGGTAAGACCCTTGGACCGGCACCATTCCCGCCCGTTTCCCCCGACGTGCGAAGGACCCCCGCCATGCCGCGTCCGTCCGCTGCCCAGTTCTGCCTCGGCTCGTTCACCGTCGTCGCCACCACGGTGGCACTGCTGGCCGTCTCGGGCGCCTCGGGCGTCCTGGAGGTCGCGGTGCTGGTGGCCTTCGCGCTGGCGCTCGGCACCGTGGTGACGGTGCTCTCGCTGTCCGTCTCCGCCCGGGCCGCCCGCACCGAGGAGGCCGGGGCCTCCCCCGTCGCGGCCGGACGCGAGTACGCCCGGCAGCGCTGATCCGCCGCCGGGCGCCGTCCGCCGCCGCGCTCAGACCTGGGTGGTGACCACCACGGTCTTCGCGGCCTTGTCGTGGATGCACTGCCGGAAGGGCTGGTCGAAGACGCCGAACATCCCGTCGATGAGCCACCACAGGGCGGCGCAGCAGACCACGGCCGGGAGGATGTAGACGGCGGCCCGGGTCCAGGCGGCGGCCTGGGTGGGCGGGTTCCCGTCGATCAGCATGGCGACGCGGACCTTCATCGCCTTCTTGCCGAGGGTCTGGCCGTCCCGGCTGAGCATCAGGCCCTCGTAGATGAGGTAGGCGGCGCAGCCGAGCCAGAACGCGCTGGTGGAGCCTCCGCGCGTGCTGAGGTCGACGAAGGGCCCCACGATGACCACGCCGACGGCCTGCATGATGACGTAGTCGATGAGCCGGGCGACGATCCGCTTGGGCCAGGTGCCGATCGGCGGCATCCCGGGGACGGGTCCGGGGGTGCCGTACATGCCGGGGCCGGTGCCGTAGCCGGGCGGGGGCTGGTCGTACGGGGGCCGACCGTACGGGGGCTGACCGTGGTCGGACCCGCCGTAGGTGCCCTGGTAGGCGCCGGGGCCCTCGGTCGGGGTGCCGCGCGGGGCGTCGGACGGGGCCTCGGACGGGGTCGGGCGCGGCGGTTCGCCTTCCGGCGTGCCGCCGCCGGGGTACGGGGGCTGCTTGTCGAAGGAGGGCTTACCGCCCCCCTCCGGCTGGGGGCCTGAGGGGTCGTGGGTGCTCATTCCCCGAGTAGAACATCGCACATTCTCGACATTTGGGACATTTTGTCCGTTTTGCTGCTCGGGGGCCGGAAGGCCGACGCGATGACCCTCAGCAATGGCCCCCGCGGCCTGAGCTGCGAACCACCCGGGTACGGGCCGCCCGATCCTGCCAGCCACGCCGCGCCGGACGGTCGAACACCGGCCACACCAGGCCGAGCAGCAGCACCAGCCCGAGCTGTCTGACGACCCATCGCAGCAGCGAGCGGCCGAGGCTCAGCCGGGTGCGGCCGGGCTCGGTGGCGTCCACCACCCGGATCCGGGCCAGCCGCTTGCCGAAGGTCTGGCCGGTCCGGGCGGTCGGCAGCACCTCGTAGAGCAGGCTGACGAACACCAGGATGCCGAGCAGCACGGCCAGCTTGCCCACCACCACGTCGTCCACCAGCCAGACCTGGACCTGGCGGCGGGTGAGGAAGCTGGCCATCTTGGCCTGGTCGAGCTTCTGCTGCAGGTGATCGGCCACCGAGCGCCCGAGCGGGATCCCGGCGGCGACGGCGACCACCAGCAGCACCCCGGTGTCCACCGCCCTCGCCGCCAGCCGCCGCCCCAGCCCGGCGGGTACGGCGGGGGCGGGCCGACGACGCACGGCGGCCTCCCGGGCCGGCCGCACGGCGGGCAGCGCAGCGGCGGAAGCGGGCGCCGAGGCGGGCCCGGACCGCACGGGAGCGGTCGCGGTCGCGGCCTTCGGCCCAGCCCCCGGCGCCTCAGCCGCCGACGCCCCACCCGCCGCCTCAACCGCCGACTCGACCCCCACCCCCGTCTCCGCCACCGTCTCCGCCTCGACCACCGGCACCGCCCCGGCGGCCGCGACCGGCGTCGGCGCCTCGCGCACCACCGTCGCCATGGCGGCTGCGACCGCGGCGGCCACCTCCACGGCAACCGGAGCGAGCTCAGCCTCCGCGTGCCCCTCCTCCGCCTCGGGCGCCCCCGGAAGCACCCCCCAGGAGACCCAGCGCGGCGCTCCACCCGTCTCCATCAGACCCCGCTGCGCCTGCGGATCGGCCTGCCAGCCGGATGCCCCGGGCGCCTCCTGCGCGGCGGGCTCGACGGTCCGGAACACCGGCCCGCCGATCACCTCCGCCACCCGCGGTCCGACCACGAAGGACGCCCCGCCGGTGGTCTGGTCGAGGTAGACCGGCCCGGTGTCACCGGAGGTCGCGTACGAACGCGAGGACGCGGGCGAAGGCGCGGGCGAGGGCGAGGACGAAGGCGCGGGCAGGTCCGAGGGCAGCGGCGAGGGCGAGTGCGACCGCACCTGCGGCACCGCCGGGGGCGGCACCGCCCGCGCCGCGGCCACGTCGGGGGCGGGCCGCCGGGCGGCGAACCGGGGCGGCTCCAGCACCTCGCCCTCGGCCGGCGAGGGGCGGGTGGTGCCCGGCACCCAGGCCGAGCCGCCCCAGTACCGGACGAAGCCGGGGATGGAGGGGTCGGGGTAGTAGCCCGGCCCGGGTGCGACGGCCGGGTCGCCGTCGGCGGCGAAGGGACGGTCCGCCATGGGGGTCTTCTCTCCTGCCAGGTCCCGACGAGGGCCGATGGGGGTCGGCACGGTCGGAACGGGTCGGAACAGGTCTCAACACGGGTCTCAGCGCATGCCACTGCGGCGCGCCCGCGCACGCCCTGGGGCGCTCGGCGCGCACGTGGAGGCGCCCACCGATGGGCGGACAGTCGCCGAGTCGTCACAAAGGGTAGTGCCTCGCCGGAGTGCCGACGGGAAGTTGGCGAATCCCCGGACAGCGGAGGGCCGCCCGAGGTAAAGAAACCGGCGCGCGACAGGTGCCCCGCGCCGCGACCCAGGTCGTTCACCACCCCTGACGAAATTTCCCGGAGAAAACCCGGAAACGTGTGTAAGAGCCGGTGTGGACCGCCCTCTCAAAGGTCACAGGGCCCGGAACCGGGCACGAACCGAAGACAGAGAGGCAGACGATCATGGACCGCCCCGTCAGCGTCGTGGAGCACGAGCTGGAGCTCAACCTGGTGCTCTCCCCCGAGCACAGCGTCCCCGTCCCGGCCCGGCTGACCTACGGCAGCCATGACCCGTACGCGGTGTACATCACCTTCCACCTGGACACCGGTTCCCCGGTCACCTGGGTGTTCGCCCGCGAGCTGCTGGTGGAGGGCACCTTCCGCCCGTGCGGCCAGGGCGACGTGCGGATCTGGCCGACCCGCTCGGGCCGGCGCAGCGTGCTCTGCCTGGCGCTCAGCTCGCCGGCCGGGGACGCGCTGCTGGAGGCGCCGCTGCCGGCCGTCGCGGCCTGGCTGGAGCGGGCGCACCGGCTGGTCCCGCCGGGCAGCGAGCTGGCCGCGCTGGACATGGACGGCTCGCTCGCCGAGCTGCTCGCGTAGGCGTGCGCCGCAGCGTGCACCGGCACGTCCACGACGCACACCGGCACGTCCAGGTGCGACGGGAACAGGAGAACGGGAGCGGCGCCCCCGCCGGCTCAGCGGGCCGCGGGGGCCTGCTGACGACCGCGGGTGGCGTCCGGGCCGCCGTCGCCGCTGCGCTGTCCGGGCAGCCGGACGAGCGGCGCGCCGGCGGACCGCCGCCGAGCCCTTATCCGGATCGCGGCAGCGAGCAGGAAGCAGAGTCCGACCCACGGATAGATCGAGGTGGGTACCTGGCGCAGCGGTGACATGTGGAGGACGGCCAGGCCGATCGGCTTGGCGGCCCACATCGCGAAGGACACGAAGGCGAGCGCGGTGGCCCAGAACGCGGCCCGCCAGCGCAGCCTGCGCACCCCGGCCGGGCGGGCGCGCTCCACGGAGGCCTCGGCGGCGAGCAGGACGAGCATCGGCACGCACCAGATCCAGTGGTGGGTCCAGCTGATCGGCGAGATCAGCACGGCCGTGACGGCGGCGCAGCAGACGCCCCAGGCCTCGGACCGGGGCAGCCAGCGGCCACTGCGGGCGGCCCAGGCGGCGACGGCGAGGCCGGCCAACGCGACCACACCTGCGCCGAGGGTGGCCAGGATGCCGGGGTCGGCGGTGTGCAGCAGGCGGGCGAAGGCGCCGCGCAGCGACTGGTTGTCGACGATCTCGGTCTTGCCGACCCGGGAGGAGTCGTAGAGGTACTTGGTCCAGAAACCCCAGGTGGCGTCGGGCAGGAAGAGCGCGCCGATCAGGAAGGTACCGAGGAAGGTGAGGCCCGCCGTGAAGGCGGCCCGGACCCGGCCGGTGATCAGCAGGTAGACGGCGAACAGGCCGGGGGTGAGCTTGATGCCGGCCGCGATTCCGATCGCCACGCCCTTGCTGCGGTGCCCGTCCGAACGGGTGAGGTCCCAGAGGATCAGACAGGCGAGCGCGAGGTTGATCTGGCCGTACCGGAGCGTGGTGAAGACGGGTTCGAGCCAGACGCCGATTCCGGTCACCAGGACCACGCCGACCGGCCGCAGCTCGCGGCGCGGCCAGCCGACCAGTTTGAAGGACAGGTGGGCCAGCAGGGCGAGCAGCCCGAGGTTGCCGAGAGTGATCGCGATCCGGAGGAAGGGGACCGGGAACCAGGTGGTCGGGACGAACAGCATCGCCGCGAACGGCGGGTACGTCGCGGGCAGGTTCCACTCGGTGACGCGCAGCGCGTACAGGTCGGTGCCGTTGGCTACGGCGGCACCCTCGGCCCGGTAGACGATCATGTCCACCATCGAGGTGTGGACGAAGTGGCGGACCACCGTGTACACGACCAGCGACAGCAGGGCCACGGCCGAGGCAGCCAGCAGCGGGCGGCGGGGCGCCTCGCGCAGCGCGCGCACGGGGGCGTCGAGCGCGAGCCGCAGCCGGTTGGACAGGGGGGCGGGCGAGGGGTCGGGTACGGTCCGCACCGGGCTGCGCTCGTCTTGCACCGCTGTCACTGTCCACTCCGTCCACCGCTCGGCCAACCAGCGACGATACCGGATGGCGCCGAACCCGGCCTGGCCACGATCGACTACCCAGCGTCACAAACGCGGCCCGAGCTGCGGAACGGCCGACGGGTTGAGCAGCAGGACACCACCCGGCATCCCGCCCACTTCCGGCGCCCTCGCTTTCGGCACCCTCACTTCTGGAACGACGCGCCCCGCGACCGCCGCCGTCCGGACCGCGCGGGGGGTGCGTCGTCCTCCGCCCGGGTGCGCAGCCGCAGCCGGGTCTCCGCGCCGCCGAGGACGGCGGAGCGGCCGAGCGCCAGGTCCCCGCCGGTGGATTCGGCGAGCTTGCGGACGATGTCCAGGCCGAGGCCGGTGGAGCCCTCGCCGCCGTGGCCCTCGCCGCGCCTGAGGGCGGCGGCCGGGTCGCTGTAGCCCGGCCCGGCATCGCCGACCAGCACGATCACCGAGCAGTCGGTGGCCAGCACGTCCACCGAGAAGGCGGTGCCCACGGCGGTGTGCCGGAAGACGTTGCCGAGCAGCGCGTCGACGGCGGCGGCCAGGTCCGCGCGCTGGACGGGCACCGGCACGGCCCGCTCGGCGCCGGCCAGCTGCCAGCGGCGGCCCTCGTCCTCGGCCAGCGCGGACCAGAAGCCGACCCGCTCGCGGATCACCTCGGCGGCGTCGCAGCCGACCGCGACGGCGGGCGCGTCCTCGGGGGCGCGACGGGCGGAGCGGATGATCTGGTCGACCTCGCGCTCCAGTTGGGCCACCGCGTGCCGGGTGGCGTCGGCCGCGTCGCCGTCGCCGAGCGAGGCGGCGTTGAGCCGCAGCACGGTCAGCGGGGTGCGCAGCCGGTGCGACAGGTCGGCGGCCAGCTCGCGTTCGGCGGCGACGAGCTTGACCACCCGGTCGGCCATGGTGTTGAACGCCTGGGCGGCCTCGCGCAGTTCCTCGGGGCTGCCGTCGACCTGCTTGCCCGTCACCGGGAGCCGGACCGCGAGGTTCCCGGCGCCGAGCGAGCGGGCGGCGGCGGCGAGCCGACGGGCGGAGGCGACGATCCGGCCGCCCATCCGGTCGGCGACCAGCACCGAGATGGCGACCAGGCCGAGCGCGACCGCGGAGAGCACCAGCCAGGCGGTGGGGACGCCCCGGGTGAGGTCGCTCTCGGCCACGAACACCTCGACCACGGCGGTCCGTCCGGTGTCCACCGCGACCGGCTGGAGCAGGGCGTACCCGCCGGGCACCGCGACGGTGAAGGAGCGGCCCTGCCCGCCGGCGGTGGCCACGTCGCCGAGGGCCGCGCGCCCCTCGCCGATGGTGGGGCCGTCCGGTCCGCCGCCGGTCGGCGCCCCGGTGGGGGCCGGCAGGTGCACCGCCATCCGCCCCTGCGCGCCCGCGTCGGTGCTGGCCAGCGCCCGGTCGACGGCGTCCTGGTCGATGGTGATGGCGAGCGCCGGACCGAGCGCGGCGGCCTGCCGCTCGGCGGCGGTGAAGGCCCGGTCCCGGGCGGTCTGCTGGACCATCAGGCCGAGCGGGATGAGGAAGGCCAGCGCGACCATGGTGGTCCCGGCGACCGCGGCCTTGATCAGGGCCCAGCGCAGCGAGTGCGCGAACCGCTTCACGTCCGGTGCCCCCCGGGGTCCCCGACGGCTTCCAGCCGGACCCCGACGCCCCGGACGGTGTGCAGGTAGCGGGGGTTGGCGGCGGTCTCGCCGAGTTTGCGGCGCAGCCAGGAGAGGTGGACGTCGATGGTCTGGTCGCCGCCGTAGGTCTGCTGCCAGACCTCGGCGAGGATCTCCTTGCGGGGCACCACCACCCCGGGCCGGGCGGCCAGGAAGGCCAGCAGGTCGAACTCGCGCCGGGTCAGGTCGAGCGCCCGCCCGTCCAGGACGGCCTCGCGCCGCTGCAGGTCGATGGCGAGTCCGCCGACCCGCAGCACCTGGGCGACGGGCGCGGCGCCGCTGCCGAGCCGGCGCAGTACGGCGGCCATCCGGGCACTCAGGTGCTCTCCGGAGAAAG
Source organism: Kitasatospora sp. NPDC048296 (assembly GCF_043201815.1). Taxonomy (NCBI): domain Bacteria; kingdom Bacillati; phylum Actinomycetota; class Actinomycetes; order Kitasatosporales; family Streptomycetaceae; genus Kitasatospora; species Kitasatospora sp. NPDC048296. Next base: position 41,976 of record NZ_JBICZB010000025.1, on the reverse strand, counting down.
GTTTCACCAGGTAGTCGTCGGCCCCGTCGTTGAGCAGCCGGACGATCTCGGCCTCGTCGTCCCGGGCGGTGGAGATGATCACCGGGACGTCGGTCAGCCCCCGGATCATCTTGAGCGCCTCGCCGCCGTCCAGATCGGGCAGTCCCAGGTCCAGGATCACCAGGTCGCAGCCGACCTGGGCGACCTCCCGCAGCGCCTCCAGGGCCGTACCCACACTGCGCACCGCGTGACCGGTGTCGGTCAGGTGGCGGATCAGGGCGGAGCGTACGAAGGGGTCGTCCTCGACCACGAGCACTGTTGCCATGGGCCTGCACGGTACGCCATCGACGGGCAGTGGTCTGTACCTCGGGGGTGAGCCCGAGCCCGGTCCGGACATTGTGCAACTGCCCTGCGGAATACCGGGGGTGCGCTCTCGGCTGCCCGGAAATACGGCAGGATGTGCGGACGATGCGGAACGGACTGGTACAGCTCGGCGCCTGGGCGGCGGCCACCGGGGCGGCGGTGGCGCTGTCCTGGTTCGGCGTGCACGCGGTGCTCACCGGCGCCGCGTTCGAGCGGCCCGCGGCGCTGCCGCTGCCGTCCCCGAAGGCCGACGGCACGCCGTACACCGCGACCGTCACCCCCGACCAGCCGCGCCCGGCCGCCCAGGACGAGACCCCGTCGGCCTCCCCGACGGCCACCGCCACCCGCCCGGCGGCCGTCACCGCGGCCACCCCGCCGCCCACCCGGCGGCCCACGGCGACCGCGACCGCGACGTCCACGGTGAAGAGCTACCCGATCCCCGGCGGCCGGGTGGCCCTGGACATCCGCGCCGACAAGGCCTCGTTGGTCTCCGCCACCCCGGACCCGGGCTGGCAGATGCAGGTGTGGAACGGCGACCAGTGGATGCGGGTGGACTTCACCAAGGGCGACCAGGCCAACTCGGTGTTCGTCTACTGGAACGGCCACCCGCCGGTCGTCGAGACGGCCATCCGCTGAGCCGGCGTCACCGGCCTCACCAGCTCTCGAAGGGCACGTACCCCGGCAGGTAGGGCCCCGCGTACCCGGCCCGGTCGACCAAGGTGTGCCTGGTGCCGCCCGGCACCCCGATGGTGGCCAGCACGACCGAGCCGAACCGGTCCCGCACCTCGTGCGGCTCGGCCAGCGACAGCGCGCCCCGGTCCACCGCGTAGTCGTACGCGTAGTAGACGTCCGGCACGCTCACCGCGAGGTCCAGCACCCCGTCCCCGTGCCGGGCCAGGTGCGCCGCCAGCTCCCGGCCGCGCGGGCCGACTCCGCCGCCGATGGGCCGCACCGGCGAGGTGAGTACGATCCGCGTCCCCGGCGCGGCGAGCACGTACGAGACCGTCTCCGACTCGCCGGTCTCCGGCCCGGCGTACGCGGTGCAGCGCAGCCCGAGCGCGGCGCAGTAGCGGCGGGCCGCCCGCTGCGCGTCGGCGACCGCGAAGACCACCGCGTCGGCGCGGCCCATCGACAGCGGATCCGGCTCTCCCGTCCCCTCGGCCGGGCCTGCGGCGAGCAGGACGGGTTCGGCGGCGGTGTCGGTCATGACGGCCCTCCCGGTAGGCGTACGGACCGCCCCGCGTCCGGGGTGGGGCCCGAGGCACGGGGTCGTGGCTGGAGGGTGGCGCCGAGCCGACCGGCGCGCAACTGTTCCGTTTCCTTCTGGTCAAGCTGTGCCCCGGGGCGGGAGAATCGGCGGCGCCGCTGTACAGAATGCCCACCGGAGGACGGTGCCGCGATGCCCCCCGCCCACTCCCCGAGCTCCCCCGGCTCGCCCGACTCCCCCACCCCGCAGGGTGTTTCGGCTCCCCCGTCGGGCGGCGGGAACGACGCCATCGACGCCCTGGACGGCCGGCTGATCCGGCTGCTGGCGGAGGAGCCGCGGATCGGCGTGCTGGAGTGCTCGCGCCGGCTGCAGGTCGCCCGGGGCACCGTGCAGGCCCGGCTGGACCGGCTGCAGGCCAAGGGCGTGATCAGCGGGTTCGGCCCGGAGGTGGACCCGGCGGCGATCGGCTACCCGGTGACGGCCTTCGCGACCCTGGAGATCTCCCAGGGCCAGGGCGCGGACGTGCGGGCGCACCTGGCGGGTGTGCCCGAGGTGCTGGAGCTGCACACCATCACCGGCATCGGGGACATGCTGGTGCGGATCGTGGCCCGCTCCAACGCCGATCTGCAGCGGGTGATCGACCGGGTGGTGGGCTTCGACGGGATCGTCCGCTCCTCCACCGCGATCGTGCTGGAGAACCCGGTGCCGTACCGGATCCTGCCGCTGGTGGACCAGGCAGCCGCCGAGTAGGCGGCCCGAGCCGCCACGGGGACCGGTCAGCAGCTGGGGACGGTGCCGCCGCTCCTGAGCGCCTCCAGCGCCGAGACCGACTCGGCGAGCGTGCCGACCGGCACCAGCCGCAGCGTCTTGGGCGTGTGCACCTTGGCGTCCGCGCACTCGTCCCGGGGCAGCAGGAACACCGTCGCACCGTCCCGGGCGGCCGCCTGGGTCTTCAGCGGCACGCCGCCGACCGGGCCGACGGTGCCGTCCTTCTCGATGGTGCCGGTGCCCGCGATCTTGAGCCCGCCGGTCAGGTCGCCGCCCTTGCCGTCGCCGGCCAGCTTGTCGACGATGCCCAGCGCCAGCATCTGGCCGGCGCTCGGGCCGCCCACGTCGCCCAGGTCGACCTTGACCTTCACCTGGTCCGGCGAGAGGTGGAGGTAGTCGAGCGCGGCCGCGGTGGCGCTGTCCTGCGACTCGACCATCTGCTGGGCCGTCACCTCCTCGGCCTTGGTCGGGTTGCTCTGCGGGTACACCGTCTCGGTCGGGCGGACCGCCTCGTCGGGGTTGAACCAGGCCTGCAGCGCGCGCCAGAACCTGGTCTTCTGCCCCGGGTTGGTGGCCGAGATGGTGACCATCCGCAGCTCGCCCTCGGTGGTGCGCAGCGGCGCCCCGGTGATGGTGAGCACCGGGCGGTCCTGGTAGGCGCCCAGGGTGTCCGCGGTCAGGCCCGGCCAGGTGAGGGTGTACGGCAGCGGGACGAAGGCGGCGACGCCGAACAGGGCGGCGACCAGCACCCCGCAGAGCGCGAGCACGCGGGTCCGCGGGGCGGAGAGGGCCTTGGGCAGCTTGGTGTCGGACACAAGGGGAATCCAAACACACCCAGAGTGGAAGGGCGCTACCTCAGGGCGTCGGCCACCTCGGTGGCCGCCTCCACCACCCGGGGCCCGACCCGCTCGGGCACCAGCCCGTTCAGCATCACCACGCCGACGCTGCCCTCGATGCCGCTCAGCCCCAGCAGCGCGGCGGCGGCCCCGCTGGCGCCGGACTGTTCCTCCGCACGGGTGATGACGAACCCCTGCTCGGGCCGGCGCTGGCTGGGGAAGCCGCGGGCCTCCAGGATCGCCCGGCCGGCCGCGCTCTCGGTGAGCGGGTGACGCAGCCCGGTCCGGTAGGCGACGTGGAAGTCGGTCCAGCTCGGCTCGACCACGGCGACGGCCAGCGCCTCGTTGCCGTCCACCAGGGTCAGGTGGGCGGTGGCGCCGAGGTCCTCGGCGAGGCTGCGCAGGGCCGGCAGCGCGGCCTCCCGCAGCAGCGGGTGCACCCGGTGCGCCAGCCGCAGCACGCCCAGGCCCACCCGGGCGCGGCCGCCGATGTCGCGGCGGACCAGGCCGTGCTGTTCCAGGGTGGCGAGCAGCCGGTAGACCACGGTGCGGTTGACGGCCAGCCGGGCGGCCAGCTCGGTGACGGTGAGCCCGCGCTCGGAGTCGGCGAGGAGCTTGAGGACGCGGACGCCGCGGTCCAGCGTCTGGGAGGTCTCGGCAGTCACGACGGACAATCCTTTCCGCGGCGCTCGCGGGGCGGGCGGCGCCGGTCCAAAGGTCGGTGTCGCGCGCAGGTGGGGGTGGCCGCGCTCGGGCCGCGCGGGCGTCGTCCTTGACGGCCGCGCGGTCCTGCGGAGCCCGTCCCGCGGGGGGTTGCCCGGCGGAAGAGCGTGGGGGAAAGGTAGTGAAGGAAATGTCGCGGCGGAAGTGGTTGTCCAAAATTCGGGCGTGATCGTCACCAACACCGTCGGGAATTCCGGACAAACACCCTTGAATCAACCGGCGCGACAGGGCGCGCGTCCGCCCCCGGTCCGATGTCCGGACACACCGGGGCAGACGGGCCCGTCCAGGACACGCCCGTCCGCACCCGCCGGACCGTTACTTCGCCCACTCCCGGATGCGGGCGATCCGCGCCTTCAGCTGGTTGGCGGTGGCCTGCGCGGTGAGCGGCCCGCCGCATTCGCGGCGCAGCTCATTGTGGATGGTGCCGTGCGGCTGGCTGGTGCGGTGGTGCCAGGCGGCCACCAGCGCGTTCAGCTCCTTGCGCAGCTCGCGCAGTTCCTGGTGGGTGACGACCGGCCGCTGCTCGGCCGGCAGCTCCAGCAGGTCGGCCTCCTCGGCGGGCTTGGTCTTGCTGCGCTGGATCTGGCGGTGCTGGCGCTTCTGCAGCAGCATCTGCACCTGGTCCGGCTCCAGCAGGCCCGGGATGCCGAGGTAGTCGTCCTCCTCCTCGCTGCCCGGGTGGGCCTGCATGCCGAATTCCATGGCGTTGTACAGCACCCGGTCGAAGACCGCGTCGGAGCCGAGCGCCTCGTAGGAGAACTCCTCGCCGCCCGCGCCGTCCGGCCCGTCGTTGGCCCGCTCGGCCTCGGCGAGCAGCCGGTCCTCCTCGTCGAAGAGGCCGTCGCCCTCCTTCTTGGGCCGGTCCAGCACGTGGTCGCGCTGGAGCTCCATCTCGTTGGCGAAGCCCAGCAGCATCGGGATGGTCGGCAGGAACACCGAGGCCGTCTCGCCGCGCTTGCGGGCGCGCACGAAGCGGCCGACGGCCTGGGCGAAGAACAGCGGGGTGGAGATCGAGGTCGCGTACACCCCGACGCACAGCCGGGGCACGTCGACGCCCTCGGACACCATGCGGACCGCGACCATCCAGCGCGAGGTCCCGGCCGAGTAGTCGGAGATCCGCTTCGAGGCCTCGGTCTCGTCGGAGAGCACCAGGGTGACCTTCTCGCCGCTGATCTCGCGCAGCATCTTGGCGTAGGCCCGGGCCACCGTCTGGTCGGTGGCGATCACCAGCCCGCCGGCGTCCGGGATCGCCTTGCGGACCTCGGTCAGCCGGCGGTCGGCGGCCTGCAGCACGGCCGGGATCCACTCGCCCTGCGGGGACAGCGCGGTGCGCCAGGCCTGGGCGATCAGGTCCTTGGTCATCGGCTCGCCGAGCCGGGCCTCCAGCTCGTCGCCGGACTTGGTGCGCCAGCGCATGTTGCCGCTGTAGCTGAGGAAGATCACCGGGCGGACGACGTGGTCGGCGAGCGCGTGCCCGTAGCCGTAGGTGTAGTCGGCGACGGACTTGCGGATGCCGTCGCCGCCCGCCTCGTACGAGACGAACGGGATCGGGTTGGTGTCCGAGCGGAACGGCGTCCCGGTCAGCGCCAGCCGGCGGGTGGCCGGCTCGAAGGCCTCGAAGCAGGCCTCGCCCCAGGACTTGGAGTCACCGGCGTGGTGGATCTCGTCCATGATCACGAGGGTCTTGCGGGCCTCGGTCCGGTTGCGGTGCAGCATCGGGTTGACCCCGACGCCCGCGTAGGTGACCACGATGCCGTGGTAATCGCGGGACAGCGGCCCGGAGGAGTACGCCGGGTCCAGCTTGATGCCTATCCGTGCGGCGGCCTCGGCCCACTGCTTCTTCAGGTGCTCGGTCGGCGCGACGACCGTCACCTGCTGCACCAGGTGGTTGTGCAGCAGGTACGAGGCCAGGGTGAGCGCGAAGGTGGTCTTGCCTGCGCCGGGGGTGGCGACCGCGAGGAAGTCACGCGGCTGGGTCTCGATGTACTTGTCCAGCGCACCCTGCTGCCAGGCCCGCAGCCTGCCGGCGGTGCCCCAGGGGGCGCGGCCGGGGAAGGCCGGGGAGAGGTGGTGCGAGGTGGCGGGCGCGGCATGGCCGACGGCCCGGACGGGCGCCTGCGTCTCCGGTACGTCGGAGAACAGCGGCATCGAGGAGGCGGCGGCAGTACTCACGGTCTCCGAGGGGGATCATCGCAGGTCAGAGGCGGTTTTGCGGCCCCGTCCCGCGGTCGGGCGGCGATCGGACAACCCGCCCAGCCTACCGGCCCCGCCGCCGTTCGGCCGCTTCGACCCGAGCCCGCGGGCGGGCGGGACGGCCGGAATTCGACGTGATGCGGGTCACATTGGAAACTCTGTCGAAAGCGCGTAATCGGAGGCCGTCCCACCACTCTCACTGGTGTAAGGCCGCCCCACCCCCCACAGCCCGAAGGGACCCCGCCATGCAGCACAACGGCGTCGAAGAGGCCGTCCAGGCCCGCCTGATCCTCTCCCCGCACCGCTCCGCCCGGCTGCGCGTGGTGCTGTCCTACCTGCCGGAGGACCCGTTCGCGGTCCGGATGGCCTTCCCCGCCGAGTTCTCGCTGGACGACCTCCCGGACGGCGAGGGCACCGAGGACATCGTCTGGGTCTTCGCCCGCCAGCTGCTCTCGGCCGGCCTGGAGCTGCCGACCGGCGTCGGCGACGTCCACGTCCGGCCCGCGCCCGGCCGGCGCACCATGGTCGAGCTGCGGGCCCCGGAGGGCACCGCGCTGCTCCAGTTCGACACCACCGACCTGCGGCGCTTCCTGTGGCGCAGCCGGCTGCTCGTCCCCGAGGGCGAGGAGCACCTGCACCTGGACGCCGACCGCGCGCTCGCCCAGCTGCTCGGCTGAGCGCCGGGCGCCGTCCGGGAGCGCCCCCGCGCTTCCGGCCGTCGGTGCCGGTCACCGGCCGGCTCGGGGAGGGGGGTCAGCCCGACAGCTTGCGCATCAGCCGCACACCCTGAGCCGCCGTCAGGTGCGGCAGGTAGGCCTTGCCGATCGCCCGGGTGATGCCGGGCAGCGCGGCCGGGTCCGGGTAGGCCATGTACATCGGCCGGTACTCCGGCTGGAACTTCGCCTTGAACGCGAGCAGCGAGCGGAAGCCGTACACCGGCTCCAGCACCTTGCCCATCCAGTCCAGCATCCGCTGCAGCCCGTTGGGCTCCTCGTCCTGCCCGGTGCGGGCCAGCGGCGCGCCCGACAGCGACAGGAAGCGCGCGCCCTCGCCCTTGAAGCCGAGCGCGGCCGAGGCGATCAGGAACTCGTTGACGCCGCGGAAGCCGTCGGAGCGCCGGCGCATGAAGTCCAGCGTCCAGCCGACCGGCACGCCGTTCTCGTACACCGGCATCCAGCTGGTCAGCCCGTGCACCGTCCGCTCCTCGTCCACCGCGATCAGCACCCGCACGTCCGGGTCGTCCAGTTCCTCCAGCCCGCCGAGCGTGAAGCCCATCTCGGGCAGGCCCTTCTCGGAGACCCACTCCTCGGAGATCGCCCGGATCTGCTCGCGCAGCTCGATCGGCGCCTCGTGGTACGCCCACCACTCCGCGGTGATGCCCTGCTTGCCGGCCTTGTTGAGGGCGGTGCGGATGTCCTGCCACTTGCGGCCGGTGAAGGCCAGTTCGGGCAGCGGCACCACGGTGTCCTCGGCGACCTGCACCGAGCGCCAGCCCAGCTGGGCGGCGGCGGCCCTGGTCTCGGCGGAGACGCTGTAGAAGCAGGGCATCCAGCCGCGGGCGTCGCAGTACCGGGCGAAGCCGGCCACCGCGCGCGCCCGCGCTTCCGGGGCGCCGAACGGGTCGCCGGTGGTCAGCGCCACGGTGCCGACCAGCCGGTAGGCGACGGCGGCGCGGCCGTGCTCGTCGAACCAGTAGTGGTTGCCGTCCCAGGTGGTGATGAAGGACAGCGTCCCGCCGCCGTGCGCGCTGAGCAGCGCCCGGGCCCGGGCCGCCGCCGTCGCGTCGGTGTGCAGCACCGGGCGGCGGAAGACGGACAGCAGCGCGCCCAGCGTGACCACCCAGAACGCCAGCCCGCAGTACGTCTCCAGGAACAGCGCCACCGGGCCGACCGCGATCGGGTAGTCCGGCGTCAGGTCGTTGTAGGCGGGCGGCAGGAACTGGGCCGGCAGTCCGTGCATCAGCCGGCGGACGGTCGCCCCCGGCTCGAACTGGTCGGCCACCAGCCGCCCCAGCCCCACGTACGCGGCCGAGGAGAGCACCGCGGCCCCGCCGACCACCCAGGCCAGTCGGCGCACCGCCCGGCCGGCCAGTCGCACCCGGAACCGCTGCCGGGTGGCCAGCAGCAGGCCGGTGGTCAGCAGCGGCAGCGCCATCGCCTCGACGAAGTACTGCACCACGTCCCCGCTGACCGGCCCGGCGTCCAGGTACAGCCAGGCCAGCAGGGCCCCCCAGAGCAGTTGGGCGGCCACGGTGATCCGCCAGGCGAACCGCAGGCCCCGGCGCAGCCCCTCGGCGAGCACCAGCAGCAGCCCCGGGAACAGCGCGGCCATCAGCCACCCCGGGGTGTCGAAGATCCGCTCGACGGCGTGCGCCCGGGCGCAGTCGTGCGCCGACATCGCGCAGAAGTCGGCCACCTCCTCCGGGCTGAGCGGGTGCGAGAAGTACAGCTCGGAGAAGGTGTTGAACGGCCCGCTGGCGTTGTCGTACAGCGAGGCGATCAGCGGCCCGAGGGCGGCGGCGACCAGGCAGAGCGCGACCAGCACCCGGGTCTCGGCGTGCGAGGAGCGGTGGGTGCGCAGGTACGGCCGGCCCCGGCTGAGCAGCGCGCCGACGCCCAGCCCGACCAGCGCGGCGGCGCACCGCTGGACGCTCTGCAGGTGGCCGACGTACAGCGTCATGACCAGCGGGACGAGCAGCACCAGCAGGTGCAGTCGGCGGCGCCAGAGCACGGTGAGCCGGTAGCCGAGCACCCCGGCCAGGGCGAACAGGCCGACGCCGGGCCCGACCGAGATCTGGTCGGCCACCGCACCGGTCCACTGCTCCCCCGCCGAGGAGCCGAACTCGACCAGTCCGGCGCCCAGCAGGGTGCCGACCACCTGCCCGCCGACGAGCACCACGAGGGTGCGCAGCCGGCCGAGCCGCCGTTCGGCGGCCGGGCCGACCAGGAGCAGCAGCAGGCTGGTGAAGACGTACGCGCCGATGCCCGAGCACCACAGCATCGAGGTGACCGGCGTCCACCAGCGGCCCTCGGCGAGCGTGGGCAGGCCGACGCCCGCGCGGGCGAGCAGCCGTGGGTGCGGCCCGTCGGCCAGGCTCCCGGTGGCCGCGCCGAGCGTCCAGAGCCCGGCCAGCAGCGCGAGGGTCAGCGGCGCCGCGCGCAGCCGACCACCGAGCATCCGGGCCGCCCGCCGCACCCGCTGCGGGCGCGGTTCCGCCGTCCGGGTGACCGGGGCGAGATCGACGTCCTGGTCGGCCGCGCGCCCCCTGCCCGGCCCCGTTCCCCGCTCGCGCTCGACGGTGGGCGCGAATCCGACCCCGATCACCTGGTCAGTCCGGTCTGTTGGGCCAGCCACGGGATCTGCCGGACGATGCCGGGGCGGAACACGACCCAGCCGTGGCCGCCCGGCATGAGCTCGAACCTGGCCTTCATCCCGGCGGCCTGTGCGGCCTGGTAGACGTTCTCCATCTGTGGCCGGAACTCCCCGTCGGTCTCGCCGACCACCAGGGCGACGGTGGTGTCCGGAAACTTCCGGCGGGCCATCACCTGGAGCGGATCGACCGCGTCGAACTTCTTCTCGTCACCGCCGAAGGCGGCCATGACGGTCTCCTCCCGGGTGCCCAGGGTCGGTTCCGTCTGCCCCGACATGTCGAGGACGGTGCCGTACACGTCGGGCGCGTTGACCCCGAGCTGGAGCGCGCAGGTGCCGCCCATCGAGGCGCCGCCGATCGCCCAGGCCTTGCGGCCGGTGGCGGTCTGCAGGTTCCGGTGGATCCAGTCGGGGACGTCCGCGGCCAGGTAGGTCTGCACCTTGGCGATCTTCGAGTCCAGGCAGAGCGTGTTGGCCCAGGTCGAGCCGAGCTGGTCGGGCATCACCACGATCGGCGCGAGGCCGCCGTGCTCGGCGGCGAACGCGTCCAGCGCCTCGTTGATCTGCCCGGAGAGCACCCAGTCCCCCGGGACCCCCGGCTGACCACTGATCATGACGACCACCGGCAGCAGCGGCCGCGGGGTGGCCCGGTAGGCGGGCGGGAGGTAGACGTACGCGTCGCGGGCCTTGAAGCCCGATTTGGTGCCCGGGATCGGTACCACCGAGACGCTGCCCTTCTCCGGCAGGTTCGCCGGGGCGTGCCAGACCTCGTCGAGCACCTTGTCCGGCGGGGCTGCGACGGTCTGAGCGGTCTTGTCGGAGACCAGCGAGTCGGTCCTGGTCAGCCACGGCGCGAGCATCACCCGGCCGCTCGGGAACTGTCCGAAGCCGATGTTGACCTGGGAGGAGGCCATCAGCAGCACCAGCAGACTCAGGCCGAACGTGAGCGCCCGGCGCCGCCAGGGCCCTCGTCGTATCCGGTAGCCCGCCAGGCAGAAGCCCAGCAGGGCGACGGCTATCCACCAGGTGACGTACCGGGGCGTGCCCTCGGGGAACGGGTGCCACCAGCCGTCCACCAGGACGTCGAGCAGCAGGCTGAGCGCGCCCGCGGTGACCAGGGCGGCGGGCAGGCGGAACCGCCACCAGTCCCGGTCGCGGCGGACGGCCAGCAGGGCGAGCGCCGCCCAGCCGGCGGCGAGCACGGTGTACGGGATCGGGCCGTGGGTGAGCGGCCAGTCGATCGGGTTCCAGCGGGCGGAGAGGGTGAGCGTGGTCATGCGGCTTTCCCCGGCGAGGTGGTGTCGGCCAGGAATCCGTGAGCCACGACGTTGCCCTCGTAGCCGTGGTCCGCGCTGTACGCGCCGCCGCAGGTGATGACCCGCAGCTGAGCGTCGGCGGCCTGGCGGTAGACCCGGTCGTCCGGGAAGTCCTTTCGGTCGTGCATTTCGATGGCGTACAGCTGGCAGGTGCCGAGCACCAGCGCGGAGCCCGCCGCCAGGGTGCCCGGCCAGGGGCTCCTGCTCTGCCGGTCACCCACGGACGCTCCCCTCTGCCGACGGAATCCCGTTTCCTGGGAGTTTCCTGGGAACTCATTCAACCGGATCGAAACCCTGGGGCACGTCCCCACGACGGTCGTATCCGCACCCGCCGATCGGCAGGGATGCGGGCCCCGCCCGTACGGCGAGCGAAGGCCTGGACACCGAACGTGACGAATCCGTTCCGCGCCCGAGCGCGGCGGAAACACCCGTCGAACAGCTCCGACGACCTGGCCCACCGGTTCGGTTGCGTCAATCGAGCGATCGATTACGACCGTCCGCTGTGCCTCTTCGACCGTTCTTGCCCTCATGCCATGCTGACCCGATCACGGGTTCTATCGCTCCTCACGGCCCGAGCGGACTTCCGCACGCCGAACGCCTGCCGAACGCCTCATGAACGGAGTGACCATGGACGCTCTCTCCCGCCGCACCCTGCTGGCCGCCGGGGCGGCCACCGCCGCCACTCTCGCGGCCGGCTGCGGCAGCGACCGGGCCGCCGGCGACGGGGAGCGCGCGACGGGCGGCGCGGCCCCGGCCGCCCCGCCGAACGGCGGGCAGAGCGCCGTCCCGGCCCCGGTCCCGCAGAAGCCGCAGGTCGTCCTGATCGGCGACGGCTCCACCTCCGACACCGGCACCCAGCCGCACCAGCCCGTCCCCGAGAGGCTCCGGCCCGGCCAGCGCCCGCCGCAGTTCGTGGTCTTCTCCTGGGACGGCGCCGGCGAGCTCGACAACGGCCTGTTCGGCCGCTTCCGCCGGCTGGCCCAGGAGCACAACGCCTCGATGACCTTCTTCCTCAGCGGCCTCTACCTGCTGCCGGAGTCCAAGAAGGACCAGTACCTCCCGCCGCAGCACCAGGCCGGCGCCTCCGAGATCGGCTACCTGAGCGACCGGCACATCCGCGACACCCTGGAGAACGTGCATGCCGCCTGGCTGGAGGGCCACGAGATCGGCACCCACTTCAACGGCCACTTCTGCGGCTCCACCGGCGTCGGCCAGTGGTCCCCGGAGGAGTGGGACAGCGAGATCCAGCAGGCGATGGACTTCGTGACGAACTGGCGCACCAACACCGGCTTCACCGACCTGCCGGCGCTGCCCTTCGACTACCGCAAGGAGCTGATCGGCAGCCGCACCCCCTGCCTGGAGGGCCAGCGCAACCTGCTGCCCACCGCGGTCAAGCGCGGCTGGCGCTACGACAGCAGCGGCAACGGCAGCCAGGTGTGGCCGCAGAAGATCCAGGGCGGCGCGCTGTGGGACATCCCGCTGCAGTCCATCCCCTTCCCCGGACACACCTTCCAGGTGCTGTCGATGGACTACAACATCATGTACAACCAGTGCGGCCCCAACACCAAGGCCGACCCGGCGCTCTACCAGGGCTTCCAGGCCCAGGCCCGGGACTCCTACCTGATGGGCTTCGACCGCACCTACAACAGCAACCGGGCGCCGTACATCATCGGCAACCACTTCGAGGAGTGGAACGGCGGCATCTACATGAACGCCGTCGAGGACGTGCTAAGGACCATCGCGGGCAAGCCGGAGGTCCGGCTGGTCTCCTTCCGCCAGCTGGTGGACTGGCTGGACGCCCAGGACCCGGCGGTGCTGCGCAAGCTGCAGAGCCTCGGCCCGGGCCAGTCCCCGGCCGGCGGCTGGGAGGGCCTCCTCGGCATCCCGGCGGCGCCGCCGCCGGCCCCCTCCCCCACCGCCGTCGCCACCGCGGACTGAGCGTCAGGACCGGGCGCGGACCCGGCCGGCGAGCAGCGCCCCCAGCAGCGCCACCCCGGCCATCACCAGCAGGATCACCGCGAAGGCGCCGGGCGAGCCGGCGGCCGCGGCGCACTCGTGGGCGACGGCGAGCGAGCCGCCGCCCAGCGCCGCGAACAGCACCCCGGCCAGGCCCGTCAGCAGCACGTTGCCCAGCGCATCGCTCATCTGCAGGGCGGCCGAGTTGGCCCCGGCGTCCTCCGGCGCGGAGAGCTTCATCATCAGCACGCTGACGCTCGCGACCGCCAGGCCCATCCCGATGCCGCCGACGCCCCAGGCCACCGAGGCCGCCCAGGCCGGCACCCCCGGAACCAGCACCAGCGCGGCGCCCGCGATCGCCACCGCGGTCAGCACGAAGCCGCACCGGATCATCGCCTCGCGGTAACGCTCGGCCCCGGGCCGCCCCTGCAACCAGGAACCCAGCGCCCAGGAGAGCCCGCCGCTGGTCAGGGTCAGCCCGGCCAGCGTCGGCGAGAGGCCACGCTGGGTGGTCATCATCAGCGGGATGAAGGCCTCGGCCGCGAAGAACGCCCCGGCCGCCACCCCTCGCAGCAGGATCACCGTCGGCAGCCCGCGCCCGGCCCGCAGGGTCCGCTTCGGCAGCAGCCCGAGGACCGCCGGCACCAGCAGCGCCGCCCCGGCGATCCCGGGGACCAGCCCGATCAGATCGCGGCGCTGGCCCGCGTACTGGAGCAGGCCGGCGCCGACCGCGGCCATCGCGGCCAGCAGGGTGCGCCGGCGGTCGAAGTCCGCGCCCTTGAGCACCGGATGCTCCCGCTCCGAGCGGGCCAGCGCCGGACCCATCACGGCCAGCGGCAGCAGGATCAGCACCGGCACCGCCAGGAACACCCAGCGCCAGCCGAGGTGCTGGGTGACGGCCCCGGAGACCAGCGGCCCGACGATCGAGGGCAGCACCCAGGCCGAGGAGAAGGCCGCGAACACCGCCGGGCGCAGCCGCTCCGGGTAGGCCCGGCCGACCACCACGTACAGCGCGACGATCACCAGCCCGCCGCCCAGGCCCTGGATCGCCCGCCCGGCCACGAACACCCACATGCCGGGCGCCGTGCCGGCCACCACCAGGCCGGCGCCGAACACCGCGATGCCGGTGAACAGCGGCCGCAGCGGTCCGCGTCGGTCGCACCACTGCCCGGAGACGACGAGCGCGAACAGCGTGGTGGTGAAGTAGCCGGAGAAGGCGAAGGCGTACAGTCCGAGGCCGTTCAGCTGGCGGGCCGCGGTCGGCATCGCGGTGTTGACCGCGGTCGCCTCGAAGGCGATCACCAGGACCACCGACACGATTCCCAGCGTCAGCGCCCGGTAGCGGCCGCTGAGGACCCCGCCGCCGGGGTCGGTGCCGTCGGGTATCGGGGTGGAGTCGACCGAGGTGGGGGAGGCAGTGGTCATACGTAACATCGTAAGAGCCGTCCGCCTCGATGACCCCTGACCCGAGTCGGTGATCGGCTCGGTCCGCAGGCGTAGGACCGGTGCGGCGGACCGGGGCTCAGTGCAGCACCTTGAGCCCCACCGCGCCGGAGACGATCAGCAGCAGACAGCCGATCCGGGCCACGGTCACCGGGTCCCCCAGGGCGGCCATGCCGTAGAGCGCGGCGCCGACCGCGCCGATGCCGACCCAGACCGCGTACCCGGTGCCGATCGGGATGGTGCGCATCGCGTACGCCAGCCCGCCCATGCTGAGCAGCAGGGCGACGCCGAACACGAGGCTGGGAACGAGGCGGGAGAAACCCTTGGACGATTCCAGGGCCACCGCCCACACGGTCTCCAGGAGACCCGAGACGATCAGAACGAGCCAAGCCATGACGGCCGTACCTCCGCAGTCCACAGCGGCCGGATTGCCGCTGAACTGCGTCGTCTTGTCGTCACCGGGTACGACGCGCTCGTCCGGGGTGGCGGGAAAACAGCCACCGCCTTCGACGGTAGCACACATTGCCATACAGAATTTACAAAACTTCGTTGACCCCATTCGCCGGCTCCGCCATCCTGAATTCACTGGCCGTGTGCCCGAGTGGTTCAGGGGACCGTCTGCAAAGCGGTGAACGCGGGTTCAATTCCCGCCACGGCCTCGGAAAAGGGAATTGCCGGTCGACTCGGAACGTCGACCGGCAATTCCCTTCGCGCTTTTCGGGCCAAGCTTTTCCGGTGAGTCTTTCGGATCAGCCTTTCGGGCCAGCCTTTTCGGGTCAGGCCGTGACCGCGTCCTCCGCCCGGATCGGCAGCCGGCCGACCGGCAGGCCGGTGGCGGCCCGGACGGCGGCGGCGACGGCCGACGGAGCGACCACCGCGGGCACGGCGCTGACCGCCTTGGCGCCGAAGGTGGCGACCACGTCCCGCTCCTCCAGCAGGGCGGCGATCCGCACCTCCGGGGTGTCCAGCGAGGTGGGCAGCCGGTAGCCGGTCAGCGAGGGGTTGAGCAGCACCCCGTCCGAGGTCTGCAGGTCCTCCATCAGCGCCAGGCCCACGCCCTGGGCCACGCCGGCCTCGATCCGGTCCTCGATCTGCCGCGGGTTCAGCGCCCGCCCGACGTCCTGGGCGACGGTCATCTCGACCACCCGGACGGTGCCCAGCTCGATGTCCACGTCCACCACCGCGCGCATCGCGCAGAAGGAGATGGAGACGAAGGCGTCGCCCTGCCCGGACTCGTCCAGCGGCTCGGTCGGGTGCGGGCGGCACTGCGCGGTGGCCCAGAGCTCCTTGCCCTCCAGCGCCTCGGCGACCGGCATGCCGAGCACCCCGTCGTAGGAGGTGATCTTGCCGTCGGCGATCTGCAGCAGCTCCGCCGACATCCCGAAGTTGGCCGCGATCGGCTGCAGCAGCTGGTGGCGGACCATCAGCGCGGCCCGCTCCACCGCGCCGCCGGAGACCCAGGTGTGCCGACCGCGGGCGGAGGGCCCGGCGATCGACTGGTCGCTGTCGGCCGGCGCGATGTAGACCTCGCTGACGCCCAGCACGGTCTGCACGATCTGCCGGGCCAGCGTGGCGAAGCCCTGCCCGGCGTCGACGGCCGCGCAGATCACCGTGGCGTGGTCGCCGCTGACCCGCACGGTGGCGGTGGAGACCTCGTCCTCGCCCTCCGCGCCCAGCATGTGCACCATGCCGACGGCGTAGCCGATGCCGCGGCGCACCGCCGCCGGGTCCCCGGCGCCGCCGGGCCCGCCCGGCAGCAGCCACTCGGCGTCCGGGTCGTCCACCGGCAGGGCCGGCAGCGGCTCGGCCGCCACCGCGTCCAGCAGCGCCTTCACCGGCGCCGGGCAGGTGACGGCCTGCCCGGTGGGCATCGGGTCGCCGGTGGACATCGCGTTGCGACGGCGGATCTCCACCGGGTCCACGCCCACCCGGGCGGCCAGCTGGTCCATCTGCGCCTCGTACGCGAAGCAGGCCTGCAGCGCGCCCTCGCCGCGCATCCGCCCGGCCGGCGGGTTGTTGGTGCGCACCGCCCAGGCGTCCACGAACACGTTCGGGCAGACGTACGGGCCGACCGAGAAGGCCGTCGCGGCGGCCAGCGCCTCGGCGGAGACGTCCGCGTAGGCGCCGCCGTCCAGCAGGATCTGCGCCTCGACCTTGACCAACGTGCCCTCGGCGTCGGCGTGGTGGCGGTAGCGCAGGAGCGCGGGGTGGCGCGAGGTGTGGGTGTGGAAGGACTCCTCGCGGGTCAGCGTCATCTTCACCGGGCGGCCGGTGCGCAGCGCCAGCAGCGCCAGGGTGACCTGGAAGGCGAGGTCCTCGCGGTCGGTGGTGGCGCCGGGCACGCCGGTGACCACCAGCCGGACCCGGTCCGGCTCCAGGCCCAGGCAGGCGGCGGTGCGGTCGCGGTCGCCGTGCGGGTCGGTGGAGGACAGGTGCAGTTCGACGCCGCCGTCCGGGCGCGGTACGGCCAGGCCGGCCTCGGCGCCGAGCGGGGCCGGGTCCTGCCGGCCGACCTGGTAGAGGCCCTCGACGACGATCTCGCCGACCGCCTCCGGGTCCCCGGTGCGCAGCGGCAGGTGGCGGAACAGGTTGCCGTCCGGGTGCAGCGGCGGCGCGGTGAAGGCCTGCTCGGGGTCGGTCACGGCCTCCATCGGCTCGTAGTCGACCGTGATCAGGCCGACCGCCAGCCGGGCGGTGTCCGGGTGGTCGGCGGCCACCGCGGCGATCGGCTCGCCGTGGTGGCGCACCACGCCGGAGGCCAGCACCGGCCGGTCGGCGACGATCGGGCCGGCCGGGGCGCCGTCGGAGGTGCCGTCCGGGCCCGGCGGCAGGTCGGCGGCGGTGACCACGGCGTGCACGCCGGGCAGGGCGAGCGCGGCCGAGGTGTCGATGCCGCGGATCCGGGCGTGCGGGTGCGGCGAGCGCAGCACCGCGCCCCACAGCAGCCCCTCGGCCCACAGGTCGGCCGCGTACGGGTAGATGCCGAGCGCCTTGGGCAGCGCGTCGCTGCGCAGCGGGGAGCTGCCCAGGCCGAACGGCTCCGGCGCGCCGCCCTCGCCGCCGTCCTGCTGGATTGCTGCGCCGATGTCGGTAGGCGACGTCATGATGCGTGGTCGTCCTCGGGGAGGCGGATGCCGTGGGCGGGGGTGGCGGTGTACGGGGCGCCGGCCGGGGCGCCGCCCTCGGCCGGGGCACCGTGCGGGTCCGCGTACGGGGTGCCGTGCGCGGGGGTCGGCTCGTAGACCGGGGCGTCGTAGCCGGTGTCGTAGCCGTGCTGCGGCTGGTGGCCGTCCGGGAAGCCGGCCGGCACGTAGGTGCCGTGCGCGGGGGTGGCCTGGTAGGCCTGCTCGGGGTAGCCCTGCGGCGGGTAGTAGACGTGGTCGTCGGCGGCCTGGGCGGGGATGCCGGGCGGCATCGCGGCCAGCGCGGAGGTGTCGTAGACGCCGGTGTCGTACACGCCGGTGTCGTAGCCGCCCTCGCCGTACCCGGGGTCGGCCTGGGCCGGGACGGGGGCCGGCTCGGCGGTCGGCTGCGGGACGTGCTCGATCCAGGCCTCGGCGTCGGCGTAGACCGGCGGCTCGACGGCCGGCTCCGGCTCGACGGCGGCGGGCTGCCCGACCGGCGCCTCGGCCGGGGCCTCGCCCACCGGTTGCTCGGCGGCGGCCGCCGCGACCTCCTCCGCTTCCTCGGCCTCCAGCGCGCGGGCGTCCGCGACGGTCTGGACGGCGGCCAGCACCCCGCGGTAGCCGGTGCAGCGGCAGAGGTTGCCGCACAGCGCCTGCCGGGCCTCGACATCGGTGGGCCGGTGGTTGCGCTGGAGCAGGTCGTGCACGGCCATCGCCATGCCGGGGGTGCAGTAGCCGCACTGGACGGCGCCGGAGGTGGCCAGCGCCTGCTGGACGTCGCTCGCGCCGCCGCCGGCCGACAGGCCCTCGACGGTGTTGATCTCGCTGTCGGCGGCCAGCGCGGCGGGCACCAGGCAGCCGGCCACCAGCTGGCCGTCCACCTGCACCGAGCAGGCGCCGCACTCGCCCTGCTCGCAGCCGTCCTTGGCGCCGGCCAGGCCGAGCCGCTCGCGCAGCACGTAGAGCAGGCTCTCGCCGATCCAGGCGTCGGTGACGGGCCGTTCGAAACCGTTGACCCGCAGCGTGTAGGAGGCGCACGGGCGCAGCTCGCGGGTGACCTGCGGGGTGAGGCCGAGCGGCTCGGCATCGAGGGTCTCGATGGGGTCTGTGGTCACTTCAGCGCCCTTCCCAGTGCCCGTCGGGCCAGCACCGATACGGTACGCCGCAGCCGAACGGCGGCCGCGGTCGGCCCCTCGGTCACGGCCTCCCAGGCGCCCTCGGCGCCGTAGTTGTCGGGGACGCAGGCGGCGGCCACGTACTCGCCGAAGGCGGCGGTGGCGGCCGGGTCGATCTCCCGGCTGCCGTCCCAGTCGATGCACCCGGCCACCCAGGCCTCGGCCTCCAGCGGGCGCAGCGGCACCGGGGCGACGGCCCCGACGGCGCAGCGCACGGCGCGCCGGGCCGGGTCGAGGACCAGCGCGACGGAGGCGGTGGCGCGGGCCGGGCCGCTGCGGCCGGTGGCCTTGAGGAAGACCTGCGGCGCGTGCAGCAGCGGGACCCGTACCCAGGTGAGCAGTTCGCCGGGGCGCACCGGGTCGAGGCCGGTGAGCAGGTGACTGACCGGCACCTCGCGGCTGCCGCCGGCCCGGGCCAGGGTGACGCTGGCCTCCAGCGCGGCGAGCACCGGGAGGGTGTCGCCGGCCGGGGCGGCGGTGACGATGTTGCCGCCGAGGGTGCCGACGTTGCGGACCTGCGGCGGGCCGGCGGTGCGGGCGGCGTCGGCGAGCGCGGGGATGAGCGCGGCGAAGTCGGGGCGGTCCATCCGGGCGTGGGTGAGTCCGGCGCCCAGGACGGCGGTGCCGCCGTCCTCGTAGCGCCAGCCGCGCAGTTCGGTGATCCGGCCGAGGCCGACCAGGGCGGCGGGGCGCAGCCGGCCGGCGTTGACGGCTTCCATGAGGTCGGTGGCTCCGGCCACCGGTACCGCGGCCGGGGCGGCGGCCAGCGCGTCGACGGCCTCGTCGAGCGAGGCCGGCAGCATGATCGTCCGGTTCACCTGGGTCCCACCGTGCTCCACTTGCTCATCGATCGCCTGCCGCCCGCGGCCGTGGCCGTCCTGTCCGCGTCAGCAGCCCGGCCTGGCCCGTAGGGTACGGGCGATCGGGCCGGGTTGGGCAACTCTGGCACACAATGCTCGATGATCATTTCGGGACCGGTGAACGGGACTGCCCGATTGGGACGGATACCGGGCGGTATCTGCCCCGACCCGGGCCGGGCCAGGGCAGATGTTCATCTGTTCTTGACGTCAGATGACCACCCATAAGTTCCCGCGCCCCCATTTCGCAGCGGGGCGGCGATCACCGCACCGGCGGCGGTCCGTCGATCGGCCGGCCGACCACCCCGGGCCGGCGCTGCCAGGGGTGCGGGCCGTCGGCCGGGCGGTACTCGACGCCGAGCGCGTCCAGCACCCTCAGGTGCCCGGCCAGCCGCTGTTCGAAGCCCGCGAAGTCGCGCTCGGCCGGCGCGGCGGGCAGGTCGGACCAGGCGACCTCGGCGAAGGCGACCAGCCGGGGGAAGGCCCGGTAGTCGAGGTCCCGGGCGCTGTCCGCGAACTCGCTCCACAGGTTGGCCTGGGTCCCGATGACGTGCCGGGCGGCGGCCCCGTCCAGCTGCTCCGGGACCGGCTCGAAGCGGTAGACGTCCTCCAGGGTGCGCACGAAGCCGACCGGGATCGGCTCGTCCGGCCCGTCGGCCTGCCGGTGGTCGAAGTAGACGTGCTGCTCGGGGCACATCACCACGTCGTGCCCGGCCTTCGCGGCCGCGATCCCGCCGCCGAAGCCGCGCCAGGACGAGACCGCCGAACGGGGCGCCAGCCCGCCCTCCAGGATCTCGTCCCAGCCGATCAGCCGGCGGCCGCGCCCGGCCAGCCAGCGGTCGAAGTGCCGGATCAGGTGGCTCTGCAGCTCGTCCTCGTTGGCCAGGCCCAGCTCGCGGATCCGGGCCTGCGCGGCGGCGCTGTCCTTCCACTGCTCCTTGGGGCACTCGTCGCCGCCGAGGTGGATGAACTCGGACGGGAACAGCTCCAGGACCTCCTCCAGCACGCCCTCGAAGAAGCGCAGGGTCTCCTCGGAGGCGTTGAGCACGTGGTGGCTCACCCCCCAGTCCGTCCACACCCCGAGCGCGGCGGTGTCCACCACGTCGGTGTTGCCCAGTTCGGGGTAGGCGGCGACGGCGGCCTGGGTGTGGCCGGGCAGGTCGATCTCCGGGACGACGGTGATCCCGCGCGCGGCCGCGTAGGCGACGATCTCGCGCAGGTCGTCCTGGGTGTAGTAGCCGCCGTGCGGGCGGTCGTCGCGGCGCCGGCCGGCCCGGTGGCCGACCATCGAGCGCTCCCGCCAGGCGCCGCGTTCGGTCAGCCTCGGGTAGCGCTTGATCTCCACCCGCCAGCCCTGGTCGTCGGTCAGGTGCAGGTGGAGCACGTTGAGCTTGTGCGCCGCCAGCAGGTCGACGAAGCGCAGCACGTCGGACTTGGGCAGGAAGTGCCGGGCGACGTCCAGCAGCACGCCGCGCCAGCCGAACCGGGGGGCGTCCGCGATGTCGGCTCCGGGCAGCACCCAGCCCTCGCGGCGCAGCGGGGAGCGCCGGTAGGCGTCCGGCCCGAGCAGCTGCCGCAGGGTCTGGGCGGCCCACAGCGCGCCGGTCGGGCCGCCGACGGCGAGCAGGGCGTGGCCGGGGCGCACCGTGATCCGGTACGCCTCGGCTGCCAGCGCGTCGTCCTGGACCAGTTCGATGCCCGCGCCCGGCCGGCCCGGGCCGAACGCCAGTCCGGTCGCGGCGGACAGCGTGCCGCGCAGCCAGCGCTCGGCGTCGGCCAGCCCGGGCGGCGCGGTCAGCGTGGTGGCGGCGTCCAGCGGGAAGTCCTCGTCCGGGCGGCGGACGGCACTCGAAGGCGCGGGAATGAGGTCCATTCCGACATCCTGCCCGCGCCCGGAACGATTGGCATAGACCACCGCGGAAACCCGGTGCTATGCGGAACGGCGTTCCCCGGCGTTCGTCGGAAGCGGGGGCCGCCGGGGACTACTTGTCGTCGCCGTCGCCGCCCTGCGGCTTGCCGATGCCGTCGTAGATCTCCTTGCACATCGGGCAGACCGGGTACTTCTTCGGGTCGCGACCGGGCACCCACACCTTGCCGCACAGCGCGACCACCGGGGATCCGGAGAGCGCGCTCTCCATGATCTTGTCCTTCTGGACGTAGTGCGCGAAGCGCTCGTGGTCGCCGTCCCCGTGGGACACCTGCGGGACGGGCTCGACCAGGGTGCCGGTGCCGAGGCCGCGCTCGGGCTCAAGAGTGCTCATAGGTGACAAGTCTATGGGCGCCCCCGGAAACCGGGCCAGTGTCGCGCGGGCTGACCGGACAACCGGGCGGGGTTCAGTTCAGCGTCGGGTCGTCCGGATAGGTCGCCAGCAGCGCCAGCGGCCCGCGCTGGCGGCGCAGCACCGAGCGCCACAGCCGCTCCGGCTCGGGGCTGGAGATGTCCCCGGGCTCGCAGTCCACCAGGTACCAGGCGCCGCTCTCCAGCTCGGCCTCCAGCTGGCCCGGCGACCAGCCGGCGTACCCGGCGAAGATCCGCAGGCTCCCCAGCTCGCCGGCCAGCACCTCCGGCGGCGCCTCCAGGTCGACCAGGCCGATCGCGCCGTGCACCCGCCGCCAGCCCAGCGGGTCGCCGGTGCCCGGCTCCCCCGGCGCGACGGCCAGGCCCAGCGCCGAGTCCAGTGCCACCGGCCCGCCCTGGAACACCACCGCCGGCTGCCCGACGAGTCTGCCCCAGCCGTCCAGCACACTGCCCACCTCGACCGGCGTCGGCCGGTTGAGGACCACACCGAGCGCCCCCTCGGCGTCGTGGTCGAGGAGGAGCACCACCGCCCGCGCGAAGTTCGGATCGGTGAGCAGGGGCGTCGCGACGAGCAGACGGCCGGTGTGGGACCGGCCTCCGTGCGAATGGGCCGCCGTCATGCCACACATGATCCCGCAGAACGGCACCGGTCGGACACCGCAACACTCGAAACCCCGCCACGCCGAAAAACCACCCGTACGGCCGCACCGGCGGGCGGGGGCGGCCCCGGGGAGAGCACCATCACGGGAGAGGCAAACGGGAACCATCGGGACGCCCACTACCATCTACGGATGGTGGACGCCCTTCTACGGTGCCGACTCGGATTCTCCGGGGGCCCGAACGCGCCCGTACGCCGTACCACCGGTCCACCGGCGGCTCCGGACCGGAGCCCGTCCCACCCCTCTGGCACCCCGGATTGCGAGAACGATGACCGACGACGTCCTGCT
This sequence comes from Kitasatospora sp. NPDC048296, assembly GCF_043201815.1. Taxonomy (NCBI): domain Bacteria; kingdom Bacillati; phylum Actinomycetota; class Actinomycetes; order Kitasatosporales; family Streptomycetaceae; genus Kitasatospora; species Kitasatospora sp. NPDC048296. The sequence continues at coordinate 19,420 of NZ_JBICZB010000025.1, read as the reverse complement.
GGTCCACGGCGGAAACCCGCTCGAAGGCGAGATCCGCGTCCGCGGTGCGAAGAACCTGGTCCCCAAGGCCATGGTCGCCGCCCTTCTCGGCCAGGGCCCCAGCAGACTGCGCAACGTCCCGGACATCCGCGACGTCAAGGTGGTCCGCGGCCTGCTGCAGCTGCACGGCGTGACCGTGCGCACCGGTGACGAGGACGGCGAGCTGATCCTCGACCCCTCGCACGTCGAGAGTGCCAATGTGGCCGACATCGACGCGCACGCCGGCTCCTCGCGGATTCCGATCCTGTTCTGCGGCCCGCTGCTGCACCGCCTCGGCCACGCCTTCATCCCCGGCCTCGGCGGCTGCGACATCGGCGGCCGCCCGGTCGACTTCCACTTCGAGGTTCTGCGCCAGTTCGGCGCCACCATCGAGAAGCACCCGCAGGGCACCTACCTGGTCGCCCCGCAGCGGCTGCGCGGCACCAAGATCGAGCTGCCCTACCCCTCGGTCGGTGCGACCGAGCAGGTGCTGCTCACCGCCGTCCTCGCCGAGGGCGTCACCGAGCTGCGCAACGCGGCCATCGAGCCGGAGATCGTCGACCTGATCTGCGTGCTGCAGAAGATGGGCGCGATCATCACGCTGGGCACCGACCGCACCATCCTGATCACCGGCGTGGACGAGCTGGGCGGCTACACCCACCGCGCCCTGCCGGACCGCCTGGAGGCCGCCTCCTGGGCCTGCGCGGCGCTCGCCACCAAGGGCGACATCTACGTCCGCGGCGCCCGCCAGCTGGAGATGATGACCTTCCTCAACACCTTCCGGAAGGTCGGCGGCGCCTTCGAGGTCGACGACGAGGGCATCCGCTTCTGGCACCCGGGCGGCGAGCTCAAGGCCATCGCCCTGGAGACCGACGTGCACCCGGGTTTCCAGACCGACTGGCAGCAGCCGCTGGTGGTCGCGCTGACCCAGGCCACCGGGCTGTCCATCGTGCACGAGACGGTGTACGAGTCGCGCCTCGGCTTCACCGGCGCGCTCAACCAGATGGGCGCGCACATCCAGCTCTACCGCGAGTGCCTGGGCGCCACCCCGTGCCGCTTCGGCGCGCGCAACTTCCTGCACTCCGCGGTGGTCTCCGGCCCGTCCAAGCTGATGGGCGCCGAGCTGGTCATCCCGGACCTGCGCGGCGGCTTCTCGTACCTGATCGCGGCGCTGGCGGCCGAGGGCACCTCGACCGTGCACGGCATCGACCTGATCAACCGCGGCTACGAGAACTTCATGGAGAAGCTGCGCGACCTGGGCGCCCACGTGGAGCTGCCGAGCGAGCAGCTGGTCGACGCCTGACGAGCGGGTCTACGGCGAGAGGCCGGGCTCCCCAGCGGGGAGCCCGGCCTCTCGGGCGTTCAAGGGGTGACTCAGCCCTTGGCGGCTTCCTTCAGCTTGGAGCCGGCGCTCACCTTGGCGCTGTAGCCGGCCGCGATCTGGATCGGCTCGCCGGTCTGCGGGTTGCGGGCGGTGCGGGCAGCGCGGTGGGTGCGCTCGAAGGTCAGGAAACCGGGGATGGTGACCTTCTCGTCGCCCTTGGCGACGACCTCGCCGACGATCTCGGCGAAGGCGGCCAGAACGGCGTCGGCGTCCTTGCGGGTCACCTCGGCGCGCTCGGACAGCGCGGCCACCAGCTCACTGCGGTTCATGTGTACTCCTGTGGTCTGTTCGCTTGCGGTGTGCGGGGGCCCATCGGTGCTCCCACCGGGGGGCACCCGGATGGGCCGCAGGTCCGCACACTGTGCTCATGCAGGCAATGCGTGGTCGCAGGCCGGGTCCGTACCCGATGCCGCGCGCCGGAGCCGTCGAAGGCCCGCCCGCCCGCCTGGGAACGAATCCTGCCCCGACCGGCCCCGAGAAAGCCAATCGGGCCCCGGCCGGGCCACCCGAACATCGCCCGCCCGTTGGAGGTGTGACGCTCCGTCGGCTCCGGCGGACCGGGCGCGGGCGGCGGTCGGGACGACTCGCCGGAAGACCAGGGGGACGTTCCGTACTTGTCGGACACGCCTGCCCCGTGCAGGGCTACCGTACGCCCTAGGCACGACAAGCCCAAACACGCCCCTCGCCCTTGTGTCGCAAGGGTTCGGGGCGGGCTTGGGCGAGTATGGCCGCTAATCGGACATTTGACCGATCGGCAACACGTCGCCGGGCGGACCGTCAGAGCTTGACGGCGACCCTCAGAGCTTGACGGTGGGGAAGGCGGCGGTGTCGAGGGTGCCGACGATGCCCGGGGTCGGACGGGCCGGGGCGGGGGCCTCCTGGCCGCCGGCCAGGGCCGCCTCGCGCACGGCGGCGGCGACGGTCTTGGCGACGTCCTTGTTGAAGACGCTCGGGATGATGTAGTTGGCGTTCAGCTGGTCGTCGGCGACGGTGGTGGCCAGCGCCCGGGCGGCGGCGATCATCATCTCGGTGTTGACCGTGCGGCTCTGGGCGTCCAGCAGGCCGCGGAAGACGCCCGGGAAGACCAGCACGTTGTTGATCTGGTTCGGGAAGTCGCTGCGGCCGGTGGCGACGACGGCGGCGGTCTGGCGGGCGACGTTCGGCTCGACCTCCGGGTCCGGGTTGGCCAGCGCGAAGACGATCGCGTCCTCGGCCATGGTGGCCAGGTCGTCGCCGTCCAGCACGTTCGGGGCCGAGACACCGATGAACACGTCGGCGCCCGCCACGGCCCCCTTGAGGCTGCCGGTGCGGCCCGAGCGGTTGGTGTGCTCGGCGATCCAGCGCAGGCTGTCGTTGAGGTCCTCACGGCCCTGGTGGACCACACCGTGCACGTCCGCCACGGTGGCGTGCTCGACACCGGCCGACAGCAGCAGCTTGAGGATCGCGGTACCGGCGGCGCCGGCGCCCGACATCACCACGCGGATGTCGCCGATCTCCTTGCCGACCACCTTCAGCGCGTTGGTGAGGGCGGCCAGCACCACGATCGCGGTGCCGTGCTGGTCGTCGTGGAAGACCGGGATGTCCAGGGCCTCGCGCAGCCGGGCCTCGATCTCGAAGCAGCGCGGCGCGGAGATGTCCTCCAGGTTGATGCCGGCGAAGCCGGGGGCGATCGCCTTGACGATGGCGACGATCTCGTCGCTGTCCTGGGTGTCCAGGCAGATCGGCCAGGCGTCGATCCCGGCGAAGCGCTTGAACAGGGCCGCCTTGCCCTCCATGACGGGCAGCGCGGCCGCCGGGCCGATGTTGCCCAGGCCCAGCACCGCCGAGCCGTCGGTGACCACCGCGACGCTGTTGCGCTTGATGGTGAGGCGGCGGGCATCCTCGGGGTTCTCGGCGATCGCCATGCAGACCCGGGCGACACCCGGAGTGTAGATCATGGAGAGGTCGTCACGGTTGCGGATCGGCAGCTTCGAGGACATCTCGATCTTGCCGCCGAGGTGCATCAGGAAGGTGCGGTCCGAGACCTTGCCGATCGACACGCCGTCGATCGCCCGCAGCTTCTCGACGATCTCCTCGCCGTGCGCGACCGAGCTGGCCGCCACGGTCACGTCGATCCGCAGCGCCTCCAGGCCGGACGCGGTGACGTCGAGGCCGGTCACCGATCCGCCGGAGGACTCCACGGCCGTGGTGATCGCGCTGACCGCGTTGCCGCGAGCCGGGACCTCCAGTCGCACCGTGATCGAGTTGGAGACACTGGGCACCGTCGCCATCGACGCATCCTTCTTCCGTCTGTCCCGCAGGCTCAACATTTTGTTGAAGGCATCGCCTGCGCATGCTAGACCTCGATCGTCGCACCTTCCAAGGGGTACCCAGAAATAACGTTCATTGAGTGTGCGGATCCGACAACCCGGGCCCGCCGTCCGAGGTCTCCCGCCGCCGGCTCCTTGCCTCTCCGGGGCGATGCGTTACATTGGACGGGACACCGGCTCGATCCAAGCCCCCGGGCCCAACCTTCGTCCCTTAGAGGGACCACTTGCCGCGAGGCGAGCATGGCGGGTCGGTGTCGTTAACGTCTGAAGGCCCCTCACCGTCGGTGAGGGGCCTTCGTGCTGGTCCGGGTCAGTCGCGCAGCAGCGCGGGCACGCCGGCCGCGTCCGACAGGTCGTCCGGGCCGGACAGCACGGTCAGCCGCTGGGTCGCCCGGGTCAGCGCCACGTACAGCACCCGCAGCCCGGCCTCCGACTCGCCGGCGATGCCGGTCGGGTCGGCGACCACCGTCGCGTCGTACTCCAGGCCCTTGGCCTCCAGGCTGCCCAGCGCCACCACGCGCTCGCCCAGGCCCTCGGTCCAGCCCGCAGCCTCGGCCCGGCGGTCCATCGGCACCACGATCGCCACGGTGCCGTCCACCTCCCCCAGCAGCCGCTCCAGCTCGGCCCGGGCGCCCTTGCCGAAGGCCTCCGGCGCGGGGTCGGTGACGGCCGCGAAACGCGGCTCCACGCCGACGTGGCGCACCGCGCTCGGCGAGGGCGTGCCCGGCGCGGCCAGCGCCAGCACCTTGGCCGCGACCTCGGCGATCTCGGCCGGGTTGCGGTAGTTGACGGTCAGCGTGAAGCGGCGGCGCGGCTTGCCGGAGAGCACCTCGTCCAGCGCCGCCTGGGCCTCCTGCGGGAACGGCCAGGAGGACTGCGCCGGGTCGCCGACGATCGTCCAGGTGGCCATCCGGGACCGGCGGCCGATCATCCGCCACTGCATCGGGGTGAGGTCCTGCGCCTCGTCCACGATGACGTGCGCGTACTCCTTGCGCTCGACCGGCTGGCGGTCGCGCTGACGGGCGCTGCGGTCGGCGAAGGTGGTGACCTCCTCCAGGCCGCTCAGCAGGTCCACCGCGTCCACCTCGCGGACCTTGGGCCGGGCCGCCTCGCCGAGCAGCACCTGCAGCTCGTCCACCAGCGCCACGTCGTGCGCGGACAGCCCGCCCTCGCCCGCCGGGGACAGGTGGCGCCAGGAGGCGGCCAGCAGCTTCGCCTCGTCCGGGGTGACGGCGCGGCGGGCGATCCGGTTGGTGTGCCGGCTCTGCTTGAGGGTGCCGAGCACCCCGCGCGGGGTCAGGGCCGGCCACCAGGCGTCCAGGAAATCCAGGAACGGCGCCTCGTCCGAGACGTACTCGTCGAAGGACTCCTTCTCCTCCTGGCGCTGCTCCCGGGCGTAGTGGTCGGCGGGCTTGGGCAGGTGCCTGGTCGCCTCCTGCCACAGCGCGTCCAGCAGCAGCCGGCGGGCGCGCGGGCGCAGCAGGTTCAGCGGGGTGCCGCCGGAGCCCACGACGTTGCCGCGGACGGCCTTCAGCCGGCCCGCGTCCAGCTTCAGCACCTCGCCGCGGGCGACCACCTTGAGCTCCTGCGGGGCACCCAGCTCCAGCGCCGCCCGGGCGGCCCGGCGCAGCAGCTGCGTCATCCGGGCCGAACCCTTGATCCGGGCCGCCTCCGGGGTGTCGTAGGTGCCCGCCTCGATGCCGTCCACCAGTGAGCCGACCGCGCGGATCGCGACCTGCCCCTCCTCGCCGAGCGAGGGCAGCACGCCCTCGGTGTAGGAGACCAGCAGCGGGGTCGGCGAGACCACCAGGATGCCCCCGGCGTAGCGGCGGCGGTCCTGGTAGAGCAGGTAGGCGGCGCGGTGCAGGGCGACGGCGGTCTTGCCGGTGCCGGGGCCGCCGGTGACGAGGGTGGCGCCGGCCGCGGCGGCGCGGATCACCTCGTCCTGCTCCTTCTGGATCGAGGAGACGATGTCGCGCATCGAGTGGCTGCGGGCACGGCCGAGCGAGGCCATCAGCGCACCGTCGCCGACCACGGCCAGCTCCCGGCCGTTCAGGGTGGGGGTGAGGTCGGGGCGCAGCAGGTCGTCCTCGACGCCGATCACCTTGCGGCCCTTGGAACGGATCACCCGGCGCCGGATCACCCGACCCGGCTCGACCGGGGTGGCCCGGTAGAACGGCGCGGCGGCGGGGGCCCGCCAGTCGATCACCAGCGGGCCGTACTCGGCGTCCAGCACGCCCAGGCGCCCGATGTGGAGGGTCTCGGCGACGGCCGGGTCGGCCGGGTCGAGCGGGGTGTCGGACGGGATGCCGTGCTCCTCCGGGGCGTCCGCCCGCTGGAGGTCGATCCGGCCGAACAGGAAGTCCTCGAACTCGTTGTTGAGCCGCTGGAGGTGGGCGCCGGCCCGGTAGACCTGGGCGTCGCGCTCGGCGAGAGCGCCGGGGGTGCCGACCTGGACCCGCTTGGCGGCGTCCTCGAGGATGTACTCGGCCTCGGCGAGCTTCTCCTCCAGCCGGTGGTAGACGGTGTCGAGGTGCTGCTGCTCACCGGCGATCTCGCGCTCGCGGACGGTCTCGTGGTCGGTGGCGGGGGTGGTGTCCGTGTTGCTCTGCATGGCCTCGGGGGTTACGACGGAATCCGGCTCCGGAAAACGAGCGGACGGATGATCCTACGCCGGGACGGGCGGCCGCGCCGCACCGGAACGCCAAAAATTTCGAAGGCCGCCCCCCGCGCGGAGCGGTGGACGGCCTTCGATGTGAACATGGGGTGGTGGAGATGCCGGGAATCGAACCCGGGTCCAGTGGAGTTAATTCAGGGCTTCTCCGAGCGCAGTCCGCTGTGCTTTTCTCGGCCCTGGCGGTCACACGGACAAGCCGCCAACAGGCCCAGCTGCTGTTTGATTTCCCATCCGCCCTCGCAGCCCGGGCGGACGGTTGAGTTCCCTAGATTATGCCAGGGTCCGGGTCGGGAACTCCCCGGTCTGACACCCAAGCGCTATCGGTGCTTATTAGGCAGCGAGAGCGAACTGCTGGGAATCGCGCTTAGAGTTGGCGATTATTTTTTTGCGACACGTGGTTAACGAGATCATTGCCGCGTTCCTCGGCTCGCTTCCCCTGTTTCAACATCCCCTGTCGAAACCGATCATCCCCATGTTTTTTTGAGAAACAGCTCGGACGGTGACCGTCCGTGTTGCTTGCGCCATAGTACGCGAGGCGACGGGCGAGGGTCCAGCTGATTAACGCTGGCGCCGCCGGGCCGCCGCCACCGCGCGGGCCGTCTCGCGGGTGTCCTGCTTCTCGCGGAGCGTCTGGCGCTTGTCGTACAACTTCTTGCCGACCGCGAGCGCGAGTTCCAGCTTGACCCGGCCGTCCTTGAAGTACAGCGACAGCGGGACCAGGGTGTGGCCGGCGTCGCGGACCTTGGTCTCGATCTTGCGGATCTCCAGCTTGTGCAGCAGCAGCTTGCGCTTGCGCCGGGCCGCGTGGTTGGTCCACGTCCCCTGGGTGTACTCGGGGATGAAGACGTTGTCGATCCACGCCTCGTGGTTCTGGACGTAGGCGTAGCCGTCGACCAGGTTGGCCCGCCCCTCGCGCAGTGACTTCACCTCGGTGCCGGTGAGCACGAGGCCGCACTCGTAGGTGTCGAGGATCGTGTACTCGTGTCGCGCCTTCTTGTTCTGCGCGATCAGCTTCTGTCCGGTTTCCTTTGCCATAACGCGGTCATTCTCGCACTTCGGGGCCCGGTCGGGCAGCTGCTTTAGGCACGGGGGTGGCGGCGCCCTGGGCCCGGGTGCCGAGCCCGGCGAGGACGCGCAGGGCGAGCGCGTCGGCGTCCCGGCCGACGGCGGCCGGGACGTCCGGGGTGAGGCCGGTGCCGTCCAGCGAGCGGCCGGCCGGGGTGTAGTAGCGGCCGACGGTCATCTCCAGCACGGCGCCGTCGGCGAGCCTGCTGGGCTGCTGGACGGTGCCCTTGCCGAAGGTGCGGGAGCCCACCACCACGGCGCGGCTGCGGTCCTGCAGGGCGCCGGCGAGCAGTTCGGCGGCGCTCATCGTGCCGCCGTCCACCAGCACCACCAGCGGGGTGCGCTGGTCTCCGCCCGGCGGGGCGGTCAAGTCCCGCTTCTCGCCGCGCTCCTGGTACGAGCCGACCGCCCCGCCGTCCAGGAAGATCCCGGCGGTGCCGACCGCCTCGTCCACCAACCCCCCGGAGTTGCCTCGCAGATCGAGCACCACGCCGGTGTGCGGGGCGCGCAGCGCCGCCCGCACCTGCTCGGCCACGCCGCTGGTGAAGGCCCGTACGGTGATCCGCAGGTCCCCCTTGTCCAGCCGCTCGGCGGTGACCTGCTGGCTGTCCAGCAGCACCCGCCGCAGCCGCAGTTCGCGCACCTGGCCGTCGCCGCGCTGGACGGCCAGGGTGACCTCGGAGCCGACCCTGCGCTCGCCGCCCTGTCCGCGCAGCCGGGCGACCACCTCGGTGACCGGCAGGCGGTCGGCCTGGTCCCGGTCGATCCGCAGCAGCCGGTCGCCGGGGGCGATCCCGGCCTCGGCGGCCGGTCCGGACGGGGTGACCTGGGAGACCGCTGTGACGCCGTCCTCGCCGCGGCCGACCGAGAGGCCGACGCCCAGGTAGCGGCCGTCCAGGCCCTGGCTGAACTCGGCGTACTCCTGGGCGCTGTAGTACGCGCCCCAGCGGTCGCCGCCGGCCGCCAGCAGATGCTCGGCCTGCTGCTCGGACAGCGCGGCGCCCGCCGGGTCCACCGGGAGCCCGGCGGCGGCCGGGGCGAGGTCGGCGGAGGCGCGGTGCGGGGGCGGCGCGCTCGGGTCGCCCCAGGCGCCGGTGGCGGCACCGGCGATCAGCACGGCGCCGAACACCAGGCTGAGGGTGGCCACCTGACGTGCCCTGCGCGGAGTTTGCAGCATGGCACCGGAGTGTAGACACCGCATCGCGCGCGGCGGGCCGGAACGGCGGACCGTGGAACGGCGACGGCCCCGGACGGCGCAGTGCCGTCCGGGGCCGAAGCATCCGGTGGGGATCAGACCTTGAGGTACTTGCGCAGCGTGAAGAACGCCGCGATGCCGGCCATGCCCATACCCACCACGATCAGCAGCGGGATCACCGCGAGCACCGAGCTCAGGCCGATGAAGTGGATGAACTGCACCCGGTCGGCCAGCCAGTGCTGGACGAAGAAGTGCCCGCCGAGCAGCAGGCCCGAGGCCATCACCGCACCGAGCAGCGCCGCGAACGCGGCCTCGGCGATGAACGGCATCTGGACGTAGAAGTTCGAAGCACCGACCAGGCGCATGATGCCGGTCTCGCGCCGCCTGCTGAACGCCGACACCCGGACGGTGTTGACGATCAGCAGCAAGGCGACGAAGAGCATCAGCACCATGATCACGAAGGCCGCCGTCTGGAGACCGTTGAGCAGGCCGAAGAGGTTCTCCAGGATCTTCCGCTGGTCCTCGACCGACTTGACGCCGGGCTTGCCGGCGAAGGCGCTCTGGATGACGTCGTACTTGGTCGGGTCGTTGAGCTTGACCCGCCAGGACTGCGGCATGGCGTCCGCGCCCAGGACGGAGATGAGCGGGTTGTCCGGGTTCATCTCCTTCCAGTGCTTGTACGCGTCGGCGGAGCTCTCGTAGGTGGAGGACTGCACCACCGAACTCATCTTGTCCAGCTGGTCCTTGATGTCCTGGACCTGCTGGTCGGTGGCCGCCCCCTTGTCGCACTGCGGCGAGTTGCGGGCGTCCGCCTTGGTGCAGAAGTAGATGCTCACCTCGACCTTGTCGTACCAGTACCCCTTCATGGAGTTCACCTGGTCGCGGACCAGGAGCGAGGAACCGGCGAGGGCGAGGGAGAGCGCGACACTGACCACGACCGCGATGGTCATGGTCAGGTTGCGTCGGAGACCCACACCGATCTCCGACAGGACGAACTGGGCACGCATGCGGAAACAACTCCAGGGTCGGTACTGCTCGGTCTGGCTGTTCGGGCCGGCGGCCCTACGGGTCAGCGCTGGTGGGTCAGTGCTGGTAGCCGTAGACGCCGCGGGCCTGGTCGCGGACGAGCAGCCCCTTGTCGAGTTCGATGACTCGCTTGCGCATCTGGTCGACGATGGCCTGGTCGTGGGTGGCCATCAGCACCGTGGTGCCGGTGCGGTTGATCCGGTCGAGCAGCTTCATGATGCCGACCGAGTTCTGCGGGTCGAGGTTACCGGTGGGCTCGTCCGCGATGAGCAGCATCGGGCGGTTCACGAAGGCACGGGCGATCGCCACGCGCTGCTGCTCACCACCGGACAGCTCGCCCGGCATGCGGTCCTCCTTGCCGCCGAGGCCGACCAGCTCGAGCACCTCGGGCACCACCTTGTTGATGGCGCTCTTGGGCTTGCCGATCACCTCCAGGGCGAAGGCGACGTTCTGCGAGACCGTCTTGTTCGGCAGCAGACGGAAGTCCTGGAAGACGGTGCCCAGCTGGCGGCGCATGTGCGGCACCTTCCAGTTGGACAGCTTGCCGAGGTCCTTGCCCAGCACGTGCACCGCACCGGTGCTGGGGCGCTCCTCGCGCAGGCACAGGCGCAGGAAGGTGGACTTCCCCGAGCCGGACGAGCCGACCAGGAAGACGAACTCACCCTTCTCGATCTCCAGCGAGACGTTGTCCAGGGCGGGACGGTTCTGCTTGGGATAGGTCTTGGAGACGTTGTCGAATCTGATCACGGCTGCATCACGGAGGCCATCCTAGGCGGCGCCAGTCCTTGGTCGGTCCGCCCCGGAGGCCCGGTCCTGGGGCGGGCGATGGGAGCGCGGAGAGCCGCTCCCGGTCTGGGACCATACGCGAATCGGCGGCCGGCCCGCAGGGGCGGCCCAGGGCAGCGGTCGAAATCTGGGGGAGAATGTCTGGTTATGCCCTGAATATTGCGAGCCATCTCACAGCCCGGGAGCCGGAACCGCCAGAACCTGGCAGAGTGGAGGTGGCGACCGTGTTCGGCCGCTCCCCCGTACAGGGCAGGAAAAGGAACCAAAGCCCCGTCCGGCGCGTTGGCTGTAGCAGCGAGGAGGAGATCGCATGACCTGCGACCATCTGGTGTGCGCCAACTGCAACGGCCGCGTCAGCGAGGGGCGTTGCCCGGTGTGCCGCGCCAACCGGGCCCGACTGCAGGAGCAGCAGGGGCCGTTCGCCGCGCTCTCCCCCGCGATGCTGCTGGCCCTGCTGGCCGGTCTGCTCGCGGTGGCGCTGATCGCGCGGCAGGCGCTGGCCTGAGGACCGACGAGGCACGACGTACGGAGAAGGCCCCCGACCGCTGCGGTCGGGGGCCTTCTCCGTGTCCGGGTGGTGTCCGGCGCTTACTCGGCGCCGGCCTCGCGCTGCTCGCGCCAGCGGATCCCGGCCTCGATGCTGTGCTCGATCTTCATCGAGGCCGAAATCCTCACGCCTCGTTGGCGGTCTCGCGCTGCTTCCTCCAGCGGATCCCGGCCTCGATGAAGCCGTCGATGTCGCCGTCCAGCACGGCCTGCGGGTTGCCGGCCTCGAACGCGGTGCGGACGTCCTTGACCATCTGGTACGGGTGCAGCACGTAGGAACGCATCTGGTTGCCCCAGGAGCTGCCGCTGTCCTTGAGCGCGTCCATCGCCGCCTTCTCCTCCTGGCGGCGCCGCTCCAACAGCTTGGCCTGGAGGACGTTCATCGCGGACGCCTTGTTCTGGATCTGCGAGCGCTCGTTCTGACAGGAGACCACGATGCCGGTCGGGATGTGGGTGATGCGCACCGCCGAGTCGGTGGTGTTGACGCCCTGGCCGCCGGGGCCGGAGGCGCGGTAGACGTCCACCCGCAGCTCGCCCTCGTCGATGTCCACGTGGTCGGACTGCTCGACGACCGGGAGCACCTCGACACCGGCGAAGGAGGTCTGCCGGCGCCCCTGGTTGTCGAACGGCGAGATGCGGACCAGGCGGTGGGTGCCCTGCTCGACCGAGAGGGTGCCGTAGGCGTACGGCGCCTTCACGGTGAAGGTCGCGGACTTGATGCCGGCCTCTTCGGCGTACGAGGTGTCGTACACCTCGGTGGGGTACCCGTGCCGCTCGGCCCAGCGCAGGTACATGCGCATCAGCTGCTCGGCGAAGTCGGCGGCGTCCACGCCACCGGCCTCGGCACGGATGTTGATCAGCGCCTCGCGGGCGTCGTACTCGCCCGACAGGAGGGTGCGGACCTCCAGCTCCTCGACCGCCTTCTGGAGCGAGACGAGCTCGGCCTCGGCCTCGGCGCGGGTGTCCGCGTCGTCCTCGGCCTCGGCCAGCTCGAACAGCACGCCCAGGTCGTCGATTCGGCTGCGCAGGCCCTCGACCCGGCGCAGTTCGCCCTGGAGGAAGGAGAGCCGGCTGGTCACCTTCTGCGCGTTCGCGACGTCGTCCCACAGGGTGGGGGCGGCTGCCTCCTCCTCCAGGACCGCGATGTCGGCCCGGATCTTGTCCAGGTCGAGGACGGCCTCGATCGACCCCATGGTCGTATCGAGGTTCTTGAGCTCTTCGGAAGGATCGACGGCTGCCACGCCCCCCAGGGTAATGGTTCCGGGAGTGGTCATGACGACACCCCCGTCCAGGGGCGCGCTACGGCGCCCGCGGGGCGGTGCTGTGCACGGCCGGTCGGGCCGGGTGGCCGCGGTCCGGCCCGGTGGCCGCGAAGGCCGTCCAGGCCGCGGCGGCGCCCGCCAGCAGCAGCACGGTGGCCAGCAGCACGGCCAGCAGCCGGCGGCGGCGCAGCAGGGCCTGACGGTCCCGGCGGTGGCCGGGGGCGGCGCGCTGGGCGCGGGACTCGGCGGCGTACGCGGCCAGCTCCTCGGCCGAGGGGCGGCGCAGGCTGGTGTGGGTGTCCCGGGTGGAGTCCGGGGCGACGCCGGGCACCAGCGGGACGGCCGGGCCGCGGCGGCGCTTGTGGATGCCCGGACCGGCGTCGACCTCGGCGTAGACGGCCTCGCCGGGGCTCAGCTGCTCCTCGGCCGGGGCGCGGCCCTGGGAGGGCACCGCCAGCACCGGCAGTCCGGCCAGCGAGGGCAGCTGCTCGCGCAGCCGGGCCGCCAGCTCGGCGGCGCGCAGCCGGGAGGCCGGGGCCTTGGCCAGGCACTCGGAGATGATCCGCCACAGGCCGTCCGGCAGGCCGGGGATCGGCGGCACCTGCTCGGTGACGTGCCGGCGCAGCACCGCGCCGGTGTGGCCGCCGCCGAACGGGGTGGAGCCGGCCAGCAGCTCGTACAGCACGGTGGCGAGGGCGTAGATGTCGACGGCGGCGCGCGGCTCCAGGCCCTCGATGATCTCGGGGGCGAGGTAGTCGGGGGTGCCGATGATCCGGGTGGCCCGGGTGCGGCGCGGGGCGTCGACCAGGCGGGCCACGCCGAAGTCGGTGAGCTTGGCGCGCGGGGCGCCGCCGGGGCCGGGGGCGGCCGCGAGGTCGAGCAGGACGTTCTCCGGCTTGACGTCGCGGTGGACGATCCCGGCCGCGTGCGCGGCGGCCAGGCCGTCGGCGACGTCGGCGATGATCGAGGCGGCGGTCTGCGGCGGGAGGGCGCCGTCGCGCTCCAGCCGGGAGCGCAGGTCGGTGCCCTGGACCAGCTCCATCACCAGGGCGAGGTCACTGCCGTCCACCACCATGTCGCGCACGCCGACCACCCGGGGGTGGTCGAGGCTGGTCAGCGCGGTGCGCTCCTGGACGAAGCGGCCGACCAGCACCTGGTCCGCGGCGAGGTCCTCGCGCAGCAGCTTGACCGCCACCGGGCCGTCCGGCCCCTCACCGAGCCAGACCGTCCCGGCCGAACCCCGGCCGATCACCTGGTGGACGGTGTACCGGCTGCCGATCTTGCGTGCCAATGCTGCTCCGTGGGCGGCGCGGGAGCGCTCCGGGGGTCCGGGCGCGCTCGGTGGGGCGGGACAACAGCGACCAACCTACGCGCCCCGACCCCCTGCGCGGGCCGCCTGACCGCCCCCGGGCGGGACTCCGGGGCGAGAAATCTCGCGAATTGTCGACAAAGCGTCAATCCTGCTGCCCCGGAGGCGATCCGCGCCTATTTGCCGAAGACGCTGCTCACCCAGTCCCGTGCCGAGTCCCACCAGCCCACGACGTTGTCCCAGTAGTGCGGCAGCGGGGTGAACTTCCACAACGCCAGGCCGGCCAGGCCCAGCACCAGCAGCACCATCAGGCAGCCCTTGAGGCAGCCGAGCCCCGGGATGTACATCCGGTTGCGGCTGCGCGGACGCCGCTCGCGCGGCGGGGCGGGCTCACGGCGGGGCGGCGCGGGCGGCTCCTCCCGGCGCTGCGGCGGCTCCCGGTGCTGCGGCGCGGGCGGCTCGGCCCGGCGCGGCACCGGGGCGGGCGGGGGCGGGTAGGCGCCCTGCGGCTGGCCGTAGCCCGCCGGGGGCTGCCGGTAGCCGCCCTGCGCGCCCGGGGCGCCCTGGCCCCGCTGGCCGCCCTGGCCTCCCTGGCCGACCGGACCGCCCTGGTAGGGCGGCGGGGCGACCGGCGGGCGCTGGGAGTAGCCGGGCGGCGGGCCCTGGCGGCGCTGGTCCGGGCGGTAGCCGGCCGGCGGCTGCGGCTGGTAGCCGGGCGCGCCCTGGCCGGCCTGGTAGGGCGGCGGGGCGACCTGCGGGTCCTCGAAGTCCTCCGGGCCGAAGTAGCCGACCTGGGTCTGCTGGTTGCGGTCGCGCGCCGCGCGCAGCTGGGTCTGCCACGGGTGCGGCGCCTCCTCCTGCGGCCCTGCGGGCGCCCCGGGCGGGGGCGGGGGCACGGCGGTGGGCGGCATCACCTGGGTGCGGTCCTGGCCGCCGTACGGGGGCGCGGGCGGCGGCTGGGTGCCCATCACCCGGGTCGCCGCGGCCGGGTCGTACTGCGGGCCGCCCGGGGGCGGCGGCAGCACCTGGGTGCGGTCCTCGGCACCCGTCCCGCCCGGTCCGGTCGGGACGGCCGACAGGGTGCCGGGGACGGTGGTCGGCTGCGGGTCGGGCAGCAGCAGGGCGGCGACCGCCAGCGCCTCGTCCACCGCCGCCGGGGAGGCGTGCACGCCGACCCCGGCCGCGACCACCCGCAGCGCGCGGGCCAGCGAGGTGGCGCTCGGCCGCTGGGCCGGGTCCTTGCGCAGGCAGCGCTCGATCACCGTCCAGAGCGGCTCGGGCATGGTGCTGGGCCGCTGCGGCTCCTGCGCCAGGTGGGCCTGGAGGACGGCCAGGGCGCTGTCGCCCTGGAACGGCTGGCGGCAGGTGACCAGCTCGTACAGCATGATCCCGGCGCCGTAGACGTCCACCGCGGAGGTCTGCGCGCGGCCCTCGGCGGACTCCGGTGCGACGTACGCGGGGGTGCCGACGAACTCGTGGGTACGGGTGACACCCGGGGAGTCGGCGAGCCGGGCGATGCCGAAGTCGGTCAGCATCGGGTGCATCTGCTCGGTGCCGTCCACCAGGACGGAGGCGAGCAGCACGTTGGCCGGCTTGAGGTCGCGGTGGACGATCCCGTCCGCGTGGCTGGCCGCCAGCGCGTCCGCGACCTGGGCCATCAGCAGGGCACCCGCGATCGGGCTGAACGGGCCGTTGGCGCGCAGGTAGCGGGCCAGGTCGGGGCCCTCCACCAGGTCCATCACCAGGGCCAGCAGATCGCCCTCGACCACCAGGTCGCGGACCCGGACGATGTTCGGGTGGGTCAGCCGCAGCAGCAGCGAGCGCTCGCGCAGGAAGCGCATCACGACGTCCGGGTCGGCCGCCAGCTCCTCGCGCAGCACCTTGATCGCCACCTGCTGCCCGGGCTCACTGCCGGGCACCTGGACGTCCGGTCGCACCAGGCCGCGCCAGACGGTCCCGGTGGCACCCCGCCCCAGGGTCTCCTCAAGCACATACTTGCTGCCGACTGGCCGCACCTGTCGCACTCCTCGCCGTGCCGCCCGCGCGGGGCGCTCCTCCGCCGGTGCGGTGAGCCTGCCGGGCCCGTGTTTGCGGCCACTCTAACGGTGTCCGTTCAGGTTTCTGAGGTGACCGGCGGACCATCCGAGCAGGGTTGGGGGACATCCCCTAGGGGACTGCCCCGACGCATCCCGGGGGACCGGCCGGAGCCGCTCGCCGGGGCCCGCCGCGGAGCCGTCACGGCGGCGGTTGACCTGACTCCCCGTCGCCTCCACCATGGCGATGATCGCAAGATCGTCAAATCCGGTACGGTGCGCGGACTGTCCACGCCGGATGGCAGGATGGACACTCGCCACTCGTGTGGCCCAATGGGTCGCCGCGACCGCCCGGTGCGACCGCGACGACACCGGGCAGCGGTACCAGGCATCACACCAGCAGAAGGGACCCGCGGGCGAGATGCAGATCCGGCTGACCGTCCTCCGACCGCGCAGCGGACCGACCGCCGCCGGCGCCGCCATCCCCTACGTGGACGTGCTGGTCACCGCGCCCGTCGGCACCGCACTCGGCGCCATCGCGGGCGCGCTCGCGGGCGCCGTGGGCGTGCGCGGGCCACGCGCCGCGACCCATGTGCACCTGTACGCCGGGGCGCACCGGGTGGACGAACACACCCTGCTCGGCCACCCGCCGCTGCTCGACGGCGCCGTCCTCAGCCTCAACGAGCCCGACCCGACCGCCGACGACCCCGGCGACACCACCGCCGCCGCCGAGCTGCGGATCGTCGGCGGCCCCGACGCCGGCGGCGTCCACCGCCTGCACGGCCGGGAGATCCGGATCGGCCGCTCCGGCGAGGTCGACGTCCCGCTCGACGACCCGGACGTCTCCCGGCTGCACCTCGCCCTGCACCTCGGCGAGGACGGCCGGATCGCCGTCCGCGACCTCGGCTCCACCAACGGCACCACCCTGGACGGCCGACTCGTCCCGCCCGGCCCGGCCGAGGCCGCCGTCCCGCTGGAGAGCGGCGCCCTGCTGAGGATCGGCGAATCCACCCTGCAGGTCTTCGAACCGACCGGGGAGCCCGCCCGCGCCGCCCTGCCCGACGGCAACGGCCACCTCCAGCTCGCCGCCCCCGGCCCGGTCCGGCCCGCGCCGCCCGTCATCGAGCCGCCCGCCGCCCCCGAGCCCACCCACGGGCGCGGCCTCGGCCTGCTCTCACTGCTGTCCGGCCGCACCGCCGAACCGCCCGAGGAGAGCGCCGAGCGCCACCACGCCGCGGTGCGGCTGCGCCAGGCCGCCGCCCAGCGCGAGCGCTGGCCCGACCTCGCCACCGTGCTGCTCAACGCCGTCGGCCCCGGCCCCCGGCTCTGGGAGCGCGGCCCCGGCCACCCCGACGCGCTCACCCTGCGGCTGGGCACCGCCGACCGCCCCGGCGGCCCCGGCACCACGCCCGGCACCATGCTGCCCGCCGTCCCGGTCACCCTCGACCTGCAGACCGCCGGCAGCCTCGGCCTCAGCGGCCCGCGCGAACGCCTGGACGCGCTCACCCGCGCCGTCGTCGCCCAGCTCGCCGCCCTGCACCCGCCGACCGGGCTGAGCCTGGTCGTGGTCGACGCCGACCCGGCCCGCAGCCCCGAGGACCGCGTCGACACCTGGGCCTGGGCCCTGTGGCTGCCCCACCTGCGCCCCGCCGAGGGCCAGGACTGCCGACTGCTGCTCGGCCTCGACGACGAACAGGCCACCGCCCGGCTGACCGAACTCACCGCCCGGCTCAGCGGCCCCACCGGCCTCGGCGGCCACCCGGCCACCGTGGTCGTGGTGGACGGCCGCCCGGCCACCGAGGACGCCCGGCACGCGCTCGACCTGCTGCTGCGCCAGGGCCCGGCGGTCGGCATCTTCCCGATCTGCCTCGCCGAGCAGCCCGAGCTGCTCCCCCGCGGCCTCGGTGCCACCGCGCTGATCACCGGCGAGGTCGGCACCCACCTGTCCATCGACCGCCCGGTGGCCCGCGGCCGGGAGACCCTGCACGAGGTCTCGCTGGACGCCGTCTCCGACGCCTGGGCCGAACGGCTGGCCCGCGTCCTCGCCCCGCTGCGCGAGGCCACCCCGGCCGCCCGCGGGCCGCTGCCGGACGCGCTGCGGCTGCTCGACCTGCTCCAGCTCGACACCGTCACCCCGGCCAAGCTGTCCGCCCGTTGGGCCGCCCACGCCGGCGGCATCGGCGCGGCCACCGCGCTGCTCGGCACCACCCGGGACGAGCTGTGCACCCTCGACCTGGCCGACCCCGAACTCGCCCTCCCCTCCCCCGACCCGGGCGGCCCGCACCTGCTGATCGGCGGCGCGCGGGGCTCCGGCAAGACCGAGCTGCTGCGCACCCTGGTCGCCTCGCTCGCCGTCTCCGAACGGCCCGAGCGGCTGACCGTCACCCTCATCGAGGGCCGGGCCGGCTCGGACGGGCAGGACGGCCTGGACGGCTGCACCGAGCTGCCGCACGTCATCGGGCGGGTCAACGCCGCCGCCGACCCGCGCGCCGCACTGCTCGCGGCCGAGGCCCTGGAGGACGAACTCGCCCTGCGGGAGCGGCTGTTCGACGGGCTGGACTTCGCCTCCTGGCACGCGGCGCGCATCTTGGACGGCCACAGCCTGGACGGGCACGGCCTCGACGGCCAGCGCCTGTCCGCGGACCGCCCGCAGGTCCCGGTGCCCGCCACGGTCGGCGCCGCCTCGACCGGCGGCCCGCGGATCATCCAGCCGCGCAGCTCCTCCGACGCCCGGCCGGCCGCCTCCCCCGCCGACCCCGCCCCGGCCCGGCTGGTCGTCGTCGTCGACGACTACGAGGCCCTGCTCTCCCCCACCTCCCCGGCCGGCCGCCCGCTGGCCCGCGCGCTCGCCGCCGTCGCCCGGCGCGGCGGCCCGCTCGGCATCCACCTCGCGGTCGCCACCGGCCGTCCGGAGGAGAGCGCCGGCACCGAGGTCGACGAGGCCGCCCTGCTCCGGATCGCCCTGCGCACCGACGACCCGGCCGACTCCGACCTGCTGATCCACCTCGGCGACGCGGCCGCCCTCCCGGAGGACACTCCCGGCCGCGGCTACCTGCGCCGCCCCGACGGCGGCGTCACCGCCTTCCAGACCGCCCGGATCAGCGGCCGCATCCCCCGCACGGCGACCCTGCGGCCCACCGTCGTCGCGATAGACCCCCTCCAACTCGGCGCCCCGCCGGCCCGCCGCCCGGTCCGCGAACTCGGCAACGGCCCCACCGACCTGGCCCTCCTCGCCAGCGCCCTCCAACGCGCCGCCTCGCGGTAGGCCCTGCGGCCCGCTCCGCGGCAACATTCAGCGGCAAGATCCGCTGAACGAACCTCTTACGGGCGGGCTCGTGCCAGAAGACACGAGCCCGCCCCAAGCTGCCCTCCCTGAGAGCGTCACCCCGTACTCGGATGACCTCGCCCGGACTCAGCGACCGCATGGCAGGTCCCCCAGGGACAGACGTAGCAGGCCGAATGAATGTCCAGAATCACCGCAGATGGAGATCTTCCGAGGGCGGGCCCGTGTCCAGAACACGGGCCCGCCCAAATGCTGGCTACCCCGCCCACAAACACAACAACTCACGGGCGGCCCGGCCGAGTCGGCCGGGCCGCCCGAAACGGATGCTGGACGGATAGCGCAACAGGTCCGGTGAGTGATCAACATAAACGACGAGCGGGCCCGCGTGCTTGCACGCGGGCCCGCTCGAACACCGGACGGGGGGGGGGGGGGGGGGGGGGGGGGGGGGGGGGGGGGGGGGGGGGGGGGGGGGGCGCCCCGGACGTCTTCCCGGGGGCCGCCCCCCCCCCCGCCCGCGCCCGCCCCCC